>JBDSCV010000266.1:0-6681 GCA_039920905.1 Pyrinomonadaceae bacterium | reverse complement strand
CCGACCGGCTCGAGACGCTTTTCAATGTTCGTATTGCCGAGGGCCATGCGGCTGAGAATGTTCAGGACGCTCAGGTCGTTGTTTATTCGTCGGCTGTAAAGGAAGACAATCCCGAAGTAGTTCTGGCTAAGGAAAAAGGCATTCCCGTGATTCCACGGGCGGAAATGCTGGCCGAGTTAATGACGCTGAAACCGTACGCGGTTGCCGTTTCGGGGACACATGGTAAAACATCCACCACCTCAATGATCGCTACCGTTTTGGGACACGCGGGCGTCGATCCGACGACAGTTGTCGGAGGTGTGGTCGCGGCGCTCGGTTCGAATGCCAAGCTCGGTGCGTCGGATTGGTTCGTTACCGAAGCCGATGAGAGCGACCGTTCGTTTCTGATGCTTTACCCGACGATCGCCGTCGTCACCAACATCGATAAAGAGCACATGGAATCGTATAAAGGCATGGACGATGTCATCCAATGCTTTACGGATTTTGTGAACAAAGTGCCATTTTACGGAGCCGCAATAATCTGTCTCGACGATCCCAATGTTCAGCTGATAATTCCGCAGATAAAACGCCGCCGCGTTACTTACGGTTTGACGGCCCAGTCGGATGTTTCGGCAACGGATATTCGCTATAACGACACATTCGGTTCGTCGTTTACTGTGTCAAAACGCGATAAAATTCTTGGTGAGATAAGCCTTCCAGTCCCGGGTAAGCATAATGTTTACAACGCCTTGGCCGCTACCGCGGTTGCGCTCGAACTCGATGTTCCGTTTGAGAAAATTGCGGAGGCCTTTGCCGTCTTTAAGAATGCAAACCGCCGGTTCCAGATTAAGGGTGAGGCTGCCGGGATCATGGTTGTTGACGATTACGGCCATCATCCGACGGAGATCGTTGCAACGCTTTCGGCGGCGAAGAATAGTTCCGGCGGAAAGCGGACAGTCGTTGTATTCCAACCCCATCGCTACTCGCGGACACAGGAGCTGATGGACGATTTTGTGGTCGCATTTAACAATGCCGATCTACTATTTGTGCTCGATATTTATGCCGCGAGCGAACCGCCGATCGAGGGCATCACGGGCGAGATTCTTGCCGAAAACATCAGGAAGTTTGGACATAAAAATGTTTCGTATATCGGTGACATCGAAGTTGCGGCCGCGATGGTGTGCAGCGTTTTGCAGTCCGGCGATCTTGTGATCACATTGGGTGCGGGCAGTATTACGGGTTTGTCGGACGAGATACTCGCACGCATAAAAGAAAGTGAGGCTCCGGCCTAAGTATGGCAAAGAAGAGGAAAATTACCACTAAATCAAAGGCTGCGTCTGTAAAACTCAGCGGTCGCAGCGCTGCATCCCGCAGACGCAGCAGTGTCGCGACGCGGTCGTTCAGCCGTTTTGTGCTGCCACTAATAATTTTTTGTGTTCTTGCGGGAGGTCTTGTGTTTTTAGGGCTTTCGGGCTACCGGACGGCGACAGCTTCCGGTTTTTTTGGATTGAGAAATGTCGAAATTCACGGAAATGAGCGAACTTCCGCGGATGATATACGACGCATCATTGCGGCGTCCGTGGAAAAACCGGGTGTATGGAAAGCCGATCTTTCGGATATAAGAACAAAGGTCGAGAAATTTCCTTTTGTAAAATCTGCGGCTGTGTCGATGATCCTGCCCGCAGGCATTAGGGTTAACTTGACGGAACGCATTCCGGCGGCGGTCGTTCATCTAAACTCTGGAAATTTTCTAGTAGATAACGAGGGGACGATTTTGGCGATAGCTACCGCGAGCGACCAGAACTTCCCGTTTGTTTTACGCGGCTGGGACGAGACAAAGACAGAAAAGGCGATCCCGGACAATCTGGCGCGGCTAAAGCTCTATAAGAAAATGCTTGACGAATGGGAGCAGTTCGATCTGGCTTCGCGGGTGAAAGAAGTAAATCTGGCAAACCCGCGTGAACCGGTGGCGGTGGTGGAAGATTCGGGCCACTCGATCGCCGTTACGCTTGCAAAGGACAATCTTGGAAAGAGTTTACAGAGGGCAATAGAGGCACTTAGCGGAAAGGGCGCAAAGGTAAAATCGGTCGATGCTGAGGGTATTTATCCCGTCATCCAATATCTCGAATTTTGAACGGTTTGTTATGAACAGCGAAATACAGGCAGTTGGTTTAGACATTGGCACGAGCCGCGTTCGGTGCGTGATCGGCGAGCCGTCGGCTGACGGTTGGATGAATATCGTCGGCATCGGTGAGGCCGAATCCAAGGGACTGCGCCGCGGTGTCGTAATTTCAACCGAGGCGGTCGCGGAGTCTGTCCGTAAAGCTGTCGGTGAGGCCGAGCGTATAAGCGGGCTGGACGTTGAAACGGCGACAGTTAATCTGTCGGGCGAACACCTGCGCGGTGAAAATAAGAATGGGGTTGTGGCGGTTGCCGGGGCCGAAAAAGAGATCACGGACGAGGATATTGAGCGTGCTGTTGACTCGGCAAGCGCGATGCCGCTGACGCCGGGATGGGAGATCGTCAGCCGATTGCCGCAGGAATTTATTGTTGACGGGCAGGACGGCATCACCGAACCGATAGGCATGAATGGAGCGAGGCTCGAAGCTCTTGTTCATGTTGTAACAAGCCCGAGTGCGGCCAGGCAAAACCTTTTAAAAGCAGTCACACGAGCGGGAATTGATGTCGAACAACTTGTACTCGAACCACTTGCGGCGGCGGAAAGCGTTCTGACAGACGACGATAAAGAATACGGCTGTGCGCTTGTAAATATGGGTTCCGAGATCACCAGCCTGATGATATTTGGGCGCGGAGCGGTCCAGCATACGGCGGTATTTCCGTTTGGCAGTATGCTCTTTACAAAGGACATCGCGACCGGGCTGCGTGTCTCTATCCCTGAGGCAAGCAAGATCAAGCAAAATTGGGGATGTGTTGCGTCGTTTCTGCTTGATGAAGAAGAAAGACAGGAAGTTATCGATATTGTGCCGTTCGGACGCAACGAGACGCGTGGCCTATCAAAAGAAATTCTTTGCGACATCATGCAACCTCGGGCGGTCGAGCTGATGCAGCATATTTCGCGGGAGGTTAGTGCGACAAAGGCTCAGATTTCAGGCGGTGTGTTCCTGACGGGCGGCGGAGCTCTGGTTCGCGGACTCGCAGAGGTTGCCGAGCAGGTTTTTGACGCTCCGACACGGGCCGGCTTTCTTGAATCGTCCTATTTCGGCGGACTGGTCGAAGAGGTTCAGGGGCCGCAATGGGCAACGGTCTGCGGGCTGGCGCTTGGGTCGATGAAGAGTCAGATGAGCGGTGACGGAACGGGTGGAAAATCGTCCGCACGCAAGGTTGCTGACTGGTTTGGAAATTTTCGTGACAAATTTAGATAAATGTAACATGGCGGTTGGATTTTTACCGCAAAGTGTCGTATGCTGATTGCCCGATAGCACAATATATTGTTATTTCTCGGCGAGCCTCAGAAAATCGTTCTCTAGTTTTACTCCGATCTTTCGGTTATGGGAAACTTTATCGCAATGGAAGACCTTGATATGAATAACACCGGCATAAAAATGTTTATCGACGAGCCACCCATCACCGGTGCGCGGATCAAAGTCATCGGCGTGGGCGGCGGCGGCAGTAATGCGGTCAACCGGATGATCGACGCGGGGATAAAGGGTGTTGAATTTATTGTCGCCAACACCGATCTCCAGGCGCTCAATGCCTCGAAGGCGCCGATGAAAATACAGCTTGGCAGCAAATCCACGCGCGGCCTGGGTGCCGGGTCAAATCCTGAGATCGGTCGTCAGGCGGCACTCGAAGACACGGAAAAATTGCTTGATATACTCGACGGCTCGGACATGGTTTTTGTTACCGCCGGACTCGGTGGCGGAACCGGAACGGGCGCCGCTCCGGTCGTTGCAGCGCTCGCGATCGAGCTTGGAGCGTTGACGGTAGCGATAGTCACCAAACCCTTTGCTGTTGAAGGCAAAAAGCGGATGGCGCAGGCTGAAAAAGGTCTTGCCGAGCTCAGGGGCTGTGTTGATACGCTGATAACGATCCCGAATTCAAAACTCCGCGAGATCGACGAAAAGATCACGATCATGGATGCGTTTCGACGGGCCGATGAAGTCTTGCTGCAGGCCGTTCAGGGCATCACGGATCTGATCATTACCCCAGGTATTATTAATCTCGATTTTGCCGATGTTACTACGGTTATGCGTGGAAAAGGCGTTGCTTTGATGGGCATCGGTAAGGGCGAGGGCGAAGATGCGGCGTCGAAGGCGATGCGTGCCGCACTCGATTACAAACTGCTCGAAGAAAATTCTATCAAGGGCGCAAAAGCCGCACTTATCAATGTCACCGGCGGGCCAAATATGGTTCTGGGCGAAGTTGAGGACGCGATCGGCATGATCGAATCCGAGGCAGATGATAACGCCGACATCATCTGGGGCAGTGTTATAAAAGAAGATTTAGGCGACGAGATACATATTACGGTCATCGCGACCGGATTTGACTCACAGTCATCGGCCCAGCTGCCGGTGACAAGGAACACGGAAACCCGCGCGGTTTCGGCCTCGGCCTCGGCGATGCAGGCGTCCGAAATACTCTTGCCGAAGGATCTTATTCCGGTTGAGAATATAGACGTGCCGACCTTTATGCGTCGGCAGGCAGATTAGTTTTTTTACGATGTCTTTTGAGGTTTCAGATCGTCCGGTTATCGGTATCACGATGGGTGACGCCGCCGGGATCGGGCCGGAAATTGTATTAAAGGCCCTGGCAGATAATAATTTAAGAGCGGCGTGCCGCTGTGTGGTCATCGGGGACGCCGCTTTTTTGCGCCGAGCCGCGCATGATCTCGATCTTAGGGAAGGCTTTGACGGAATCGAGATATTTGATCTTAAGAATCTGCCGGACGAATTTGAAACTGGCGTTGACGCAGCAGTTACCGGCGAAGCGTCGGCGGAATACATCAAGGCCGCCGTCGATCTTTGGCGTGAGAAAAAAATCGATGCGATCTGCACGGCGCCCATCAGCAAAAAGGCGATCTCGTTGGGTGGCTATGATTTTCCGGGGCACACCGAGTTTCTCGCCTCGATGACAAACACCACCGAATTCCGAATGAGCTTTTTTGCGGACAAGCTCCGCGTCGTGCTGCTGTCAACCCACATACCGCTCATCGCGGCCATCGAGCTAATAAAAACAGATGGTCTTATCGACCTGATCAAATTTGCGGATCGCGAACTAGGAAAACTTTTAGATAAGAAAGTCTCGATAGCCGTTGCCGGATTGAATCCCCACGCTTCGGAAGGCGGGATGTTCGGGTCTGACGAAAAAGATGAGATTACTCCTGCGATCGAATATTGCAAAACCCGATTGGGCGTCAATGTCAGTGGGCCGTATTCACCGGATACGATCTTTTTGCGGGGCTACAAAGGTGAGTTTGATGCGGTGGTCGCTCTTTATCACGATCAGGCAACTATCGCGGTCAAATCGCTCTCATTCGGCTCGGGCGTAAATGTGACGCTTGGTCTGCCGCTGATTCGAACATCGGTCGATCACGGAACCGCATATGATATCGCCGGAAAAGGCGTCGCGGACGCATCAAGCATGATCTCGGCCATTAAATTGGCGGGTGAACTCGTCCCAGACTCGCAAAAAATCGGCCAAATCTGCTAAGATTATTCAAAGTTTGCGGAGAAATAATACGGAAGTGACAAGACCAAAACTTTTGCTGGCAGACGACTCGGTAACGATTCGCAAGGTAGTTGAGCTGACGTTTGCCGATGAGGAAATAGACGTCTCGACCGTCGCAGATGCCGAGGCGGCGATGCAGAAATTTGTCGAGATCCAGCCCGATATTGTGCTTGTTGATGTCGGATTATCAGAAACGAACGGTTATCGTATCTGCGAAATGATAAAGCAGGACGAGGCGACAAAGCATATTCCGGTGCTGCTTCTGGTTGGATCGTTTGAGCCTTTTGATCAGGACGAGGCCGAACGTGTCGAGGCGGACGGTTTTCTGACAAAGCCGTTCCACTCAATACGCGACCTTGTGGCCCGCGTCTGGGACCTGTTGGGCAAGGAAAATACTGTCGAGACGCCAGATGGACAACCGGAGGGCCTTATAATAACTCCCGAAACGTCGGATATCGCACATCTATATAATAGCAGGCTTGCTAAAACAGCGGAGATCGAGGACTTTGACACTGCCCGCGATCTGCTCGGCGATTTCGGGATGGATGACGAGATGATCCAGGCGAGCTATCCGACCGAGGCTTTTACAGAGAATTTTAGTGAAATTCTGTCGGTGGACGCGAAATCGGAACAGGCAAAGGAATTTGTCTGGTCGCCGGAATCGATGATAAGCGAAACTACGCCCGCTCAGGCAAAAGCCGCCGGTTTTGTTTTTGACGAGACGGGTGAGTTTGATTCCGAGTTCTCAGATGGGTCGGACAATGGCGAAACCCCTGTGGTTGAAAACATTTCCGAGCCGACGGTTGAGAGTAATCACGGTGAGCCTTCCCCCGAATTTATATCACTTGTCGCCGAGCGGGTCATCGAAAAATTGTCTGACCGCGTAATTCGAGAGATCGCGCAGACGGCGGTGCCGCGTATCGCAGAGAAACTAATCCGCGAGGCGCTGGAGGAAGATAGGAACAGTAGTCAGTAGTCGGTTGTCAGTAGTCAGTTGTCCGTAGCCCGTGGCAA
>JBDSCV010000265.1:0-18846 GCA_039920905.1 Pyrinomonadaceae bacterium | reverse complement strand
TCCCCGGTGTGTAAGAGTCTTGATTAAAGGTAAACGTTTTCTTCTCGTCCTTAAATATGCTGGCAGCCGTAAATTGCCGCGAACTCGAGTCGTATGCAGAATTGATCGCCGTCGCATAAACAAAAGGTTTAAAGACCGATCCCGGCTGCCGCATCGCGTCCGTCGCCCGATTAAACTGGTTTGCCAGATAATCGCGGCCGCCGACCATCGCCACGATCTCGCCCGTCCTTGGCCTGATCGCAACAAGCGAGGCGTTCAACCCCGGTTTTGGAAAATGCTTATCGAGCGCAGCGAGCCGTTTATTTACGATCTCGTACGCTACCCGCTGCAGATCAGGGTCAATAGAAGTGTAAACACGCAGATGCTGCAGAGCCTCAGGGTCATTGACGATCTTCGGCAGTTCCTCAATGACGTATTGCGAAAAATACGGCATTCCCTGTAGGTCCTTCGTGTTCGAGATCTGTTTGAGCACGATCTCGGCCGTGCGGTATCGGGCAAGCTGGTCCAGGGTGATCTCACCGGCCTCCTGCATCGATTCGAGCACCTGATTACGGCGCTCAGTAACTTTCGCGAGGTTTTTATATGGGTTATAACGATTTGGGCTGCGGATAATTCCGGCGATAAACGCGGATTCCGGCATAGTCAATTGCGACACATCTTTACCAAAATAAGCATTCGAAGCCTCGCCCACGCCGTAGATCGACACGCCTGACTGTTGCCCGAGATAGATCTGATTGGCGTAGAGCGTGAAAATTTCCTGCTTCGAAAGCCGGGTCTCGAGAATCATCGACATATACGCCTCAGTGATCTTGCGCGTTAATGTTGGCTCGCGCCCGACGATGAGATTCTTGACAAGCTGCTGAGTGATCGACGAGCCGCCCTGATTTGCGATCGGCGAATTCTCGTCGCCTTCGTACCGCCGCCAGAGAGCACGTGCAATGCCGCGAAAATTGACGCCGTAATGCTCAAAAAAAGCACGATCTTCGGTGGTCGTTATCGCCTTTACGAGATGCGGAGGCAGATCGTTAAAGGTGATGGTCTTTCGCCGTCCATCGCCCTCGGCGGCGATGGAACTGAGAATTTTGGGTTCAAGTTTGGTTTCATTAACCTGTGAATTGCCGTCTCGGTCGCCAATAGCCGCGACCGATTTTAGGTCCTTTGAAAACTTCACACTTAATGCAGGAAAAACCCTTTTTCCGTCGATCACACCTGTCAACCCGGGTTCGACGGCCACAACGTCGGCTTCGACCGAGTAGCGGCTGCGCGACGCATCTGCCTGGCTATTTTTTTCGATATATCCGGCAGATTTCAGATAGTCGATAAGCGCGGGGATCGTTATCGCTTCCCCTGCTTTTAATGTTTTCGGTGCGGAATAGATACCGGCCGACGCCGTGTAAACCTCGCCGCTAAGTAATTTTTGCTCGATCCGATCGGAAAACTCGAACCAGAAGTACGTCAGCGTCAAAAAAACACCAAGCGATACCAGCAAGGAAACAGAGATCGTCCAGCCGTTAAATACCAACCCACGGGCGCGCCGAAACCGGGGGGACGGCGGCGCCTGATAAGCCGAAGCCCCCCGCCCTTTTATCCAAACTTTCGGCGGCAGCTTCGATCTGTTTGTCTTAACTATATTCGGATCGGACATTTTTGGACGGAGCAACGCGGGAACACGGACACCAAACTTTAGATCCGCTATTAAAATTCTATCAGATATTGGCGGCTTGCTGTCTAGCTAATTATGACCTTTAATTTAGATATGAAGATCCTAGTCACCGGCGGCAGCGGTTTTTTGGGCACACATGTCCGGAGTTTTTTTAATGCTGACGACCTCTCGCGGCGGTCAAATCTGGATATTTTGAATTTGCAGGATGCAGCCATCGTCAAAGAATACGACGTCGTTATCCATCTCGCCGCCCATTTAGATAAATCTCCCGGCGGCGCCGGAGAAGTCTTTCTCACCAATGTCGAGGGCACAGTCAACCTCCTGCGTGAGATGAAAGAGAACGCCGTATTTATTTTTGCCTCAACAAAAGACGTCTATGGCCGTTTCGCCGATAATTATCAAGAGGTACCCGAAACCTGTCCGACATTATACGCCGGCCAAACGGCACTCGAATGGTCAAAACTGATCGCGGAACGATACATCGAGTACTATTCGAACGTGAGGAATTTTCGCTCGTGCATCTTGCGGCTCTCGACGGTCTATGCTCCGGCGAGTGAGGGCAACACGTCCAATTTTGTCGGCCACTTTGTTGGCGCGATCAACAAAGGCGAACCGCTGCAACTACCGGGAAATGGTTCACCTCGACGCGATCTGCTGCATGTCGATGACTTTTCGAAGGCGTGTCAAGCCTTTATCGACTCGATAATCCGTCACGGCCTATATAACCTCGGCGGTGGACGTGAAAATGCCCTATCACTTCGAGAGCTAATCGCTCGTATGGAAGAAGTATCGGGCCTGCAGGCGGTGATCGACGAAGAAAACACACTGCCGGCGCCCGCACCTATGAGTTACATTACGGATCTCGGCTTGATCTCACAAGAGTTAGGCTGGACACCCGAAATCGGCCTGAGCGAAGGTTTAAGGACTCTTTTTTAACATAAAACCGTCGGAAACATCGTCCACAGATAACAAATACATCCCGATTTTTTTGACGAATGGCCTCTCGTGTTTATGAGTACGCATCTGTGGATTAGAATCTTTTCAAATGAAGATACTTGTTCGAGGAACAAATTGGATCGGTGATGCCGTAATGTCGATTCCGGCGCTTCGCGAGCTGCGCCGAATATTCCCCGACGCACAGATCACGCTGCACATCCGCTCGTCGGCCGAGGGATTGTTCCGTGATGCCGCATTTTTCGACGAACTGGTAATGTTCGACAAGAACAGATGGAAGATCAAGGATGTTTACGACAACTCGCAGTTTCTCCGTGACGACGGCTTTGATCTCGCAGTGTTGCTCCCGAATTCGTTTGAATCGGCCTTAACGTCATTTTTAACCCGCATCCCACGACGCATCGGTTACAACAAGGATGTTCGAGGGCTGCTTCTGACCGATCCGATCGCGGTTCCCGAATGGAAAAACCGAAAACACGAAGTATTTTATTACCTACATCTCATTGCCGAGACCGAACGCAGGTTGCTCGGTAGAGATACGGTCTCCGCTGCATTTCCCGACACGACGCTGGAAATACCTGCCGAAAGAAAACTGGACGCCCGTAAACAGTTAGCAGACTTCGGTGTCAATCCAGGTAAGAAAACGATCGCGCTCGGCGTGGGGTCAACAAATTCCATGGCAAAACGTTGGCCGGCCGAGTATTACGCACGGCTTGGTGACCGCCTACAAACTGAAATCGACGCAAATGTCATTTTGGTGGGTTCAAAAGAAGACCGCAAAGTGGCTGGCGAGGTGGCTGGGTTTTCACGGACGCCGACGATCAATCTCACCGGTAAAACTGATCTGGCCGAGATCGTCGCTATCTTGAGTGAAGTCGATCTGCTTATTTCAAACGACATGGGACTCGCTCATATTGCCCCGGCGGTGGGCACAAAAACTATCGCTATTTTCGGCCCGACAAACCCGGAAACGACGCGTCCATTTTCAGAAAACGCCGAAATAATAAGAAAAGATGTAGAATGTTCACCCTGCATGCTGCGCGCTTGCCCTATCGATCATCGCTGTATGACGTGGATATCGGTCGATCAAGTTTTCGACGCGACGGAAGGGATTTTTAACGCAAAAGCGCAAAGCCGCGAAGATGCAAGGAAGAAAATACATGATAATTTCTTTGATTAATTCAATTTTCCCTGCGCCTTTGCGACTTTTGCGTCTTTGCGTCTTTGCGTCTTTGCGTCTTTGCGTTAAAAAATCTTCGCTTTAATTCTTATGAAGCAACCGGCAGTATTTCTTGACCGCGATGGCACACTGATCGAGGAAGTAAAGTTCCTCTCAAGGGTCGAGGATCTGCGTCTTTTTTCATATACGGCGGACGCCGTCAAACTTTTAAAAGATAACGGTTTTCTTGTTATCGTTTTGACCAATCAATCAGGCATCGGACGCGGAATTTATGACGAGGCGGCCATGCATTCGATCCACGAACAGATTCAGATCGACTTGTCGGGTGCGATCGACGGATTTTATTTCTGCCCACATCTGCCATGTGACGGATGCCAATGCAGGAAACCTGAATTGGGCATGATCAGCTCTGCGATGTTGGACTTCGAAATTGATCTGGAAAATTCGTGGATGGTCGGAGACAAAAAGATTGATGTTGAAACAGGCAAGAAAGCAAATATACGAACTGCTTTAGTTCTAACAGGTTATGGCGTACAACATAAAGCATCACTTCAATATATGCCGGATATTGTTTCGGACACTTTAGGCGCTGCCGCCGAGAGTATAGTTGGTCAAAAGTCATTTGATTAGACCCTGCCAAAATCATCCTCTAACCGGACAATGTCGTCCTCCCCAAAATAATCGCCGATTTGCGTCTCGATAAAAATGAGTATTTCGGAAGAATCGGGATTCTCAACGCGGTGGGCGTCACCGACTATAATATCAATGGATTGCCCAGCTTTGACTAGAATTTCGGAGCCGTTTAATGTTACTTTAGCAATGCCATGCACTACGTACCAGTGCTCGGACCGGCGGGAATGCCGCTGATAACTCAGCCGCTTCTCCGGCAGAACCTCGATCCTCTTTAATTTATAATTATCACCTTCGTCCAGGACGGTGAAGCTACCCCAGGGCCGTTGGTCGAAAGTAGGTGAATTGTTCACGCTATTGGTAGTTTCCATATTGCAATCCGCCTCTTTATGTTCAGTGTAGACGAAAAGGTCATTTCAGCCAATTCCAATCAGATGCAAAGAATTCAGACCCTGATTATCGAGCGTCTGATGGTTATATTTCTGCTGCTGGTAACGAGTTGGGTTTGGTATAGCGGAACGTTGCGCCTGTCGTTTGAAAACTTCCCTCAAGGCCTTTTCCTTGTTTTTCTGATCTCGGTCGGTCTTAAGATCGTTTATTTCTTTTGGGTCTATGGTAGTTAAAGGCATCATAACGGATCGCTCGACGAAGGTGAAGCGATCGATAAAACGCTTGCCCAGTTTAAGGAAACAAATGGCGGGTACGCCAGTGAATTGAGCGAGATCACAAATCTGTTGATATCGGTAAAGCTTCCGGAAAATAGAGAGTTTCGAGTCGATAACTCCGATCGTCTGGTTGACCCGACGGGTGCCCCTTATCTCCTGGATAGAGAAAATTGCCGAGTCAAACTCGACCCGGAACACACCGGTTGGCCCCCGAAATAAGTTATGGAATTTGCTGTCGAAATAAAAAATCCATCTAAGGATTACGAAACCGGCTTCTGGAAAAAGAAACGTTTGCGAGCCCTCGATGACCTGACGTTGGATGTGAAACCGGGCCAGATATTCGGCTTTCTCGGCGGCAACGGTGCCGGCAAGACGACGACAATTAAGACGCTTATGCGGCTTCAGTTCCCTACCGAAGGCTCTGCCAAAATACTCGGCCATGACATCTCAGACATGCAAGTGCATCACCGGATCGGTTACTGTCCCGAGAATCCATACTTCTACGATTATCTGACTGCCCGAGAGATGATGGAATATTTCGGCGAGCTTTTTGGCTATGAAAAATCGAAACGGAACGAGAAATGCGAAGAATTATTGACCGCCGTCGTGCATGAAGAAAAAGACTGGAGAAAACAGCTGCGCAAGTTTTCCAATGGAATGCTGCAGCGTGTCGGCCTTGCTCAATCACTGATTAACGACCCCGAGATCGTCTTTCTAGACGAGCCTATGAGCGGTCTCGACCCGGTCGGCCGCCGCGAGATCCGCGAGCTTATTGCCGGGCTCCGCAAAAAAGGTACGACCGTTTTTATGTCCACGCACATTCTCTCGGACATCGAGGCGTTGGGCGACGAGGTGGCCATTCTCCGCAATGGCAGACTGGCCGCGTACGGCAATCTTAATGATCTCCTGACGAGCGACGAATCACGAATACTCGAAATCAGCGTCCAGGGCGTAAATTCAGAAGCGATCCGCGAACAGATCGAATTCATCGCCGGAGCAACTCTCCAATCCAAACCAAACGGAGCGGGCATCCAGGTTCTCGACGAATCTGACATCGAAGCCGTCCTAAGGATCACCAGCCAGGCCGGCGGTCGACTCACGTCAATCCAGCCCTTAAAACAGTCGCTCGAAGAGTTATTCGTTAAGGAAACGACAATTCAAAAAATCGCTTGACACAAATTTTTACCGTAGCTACAATAAATCGTGAGAATCGAGTTTGATCCGGCCAAAGATGCCGCGAACCAGGCCAAACATGGCATTTCTTTGTCCCTTGCACACGAACTCGATTGGGATGAAGCGCTCGTTTGGATTGACGACCGTTTCGAATACGGCGAAATGCGCATGATAGCCCTCGCACCTGAGACTGCGACACTTTATTATGTAGCGTTTGTTGAGCGTGGTTCCGCTTTAAGAATTATCAGTCTGCGACGTGCCAATAGGCGCGAAGTTAAGCGTTATGTCAAAAGTATCTAAACGTTCAATCATCACGATGCCTTCGCCTGAGGAAGACAGAACGATCACGTTAGCGGCGAAAGCAGATCCCGATGCCCAACCGCTCACACAGTATCAGTTAAACTCAATGGTTCCTATGCGGGCCCTTCGCGGTCGCCCGAAATCAGCGAGTTCTAAGCAGCTAGTTTCTATACGATATAGTCCTGAGGTTCTAGCTTACTTCAAGTCCACCGGCGAAGGCTGGCAGTCGCTAATCGACCGCGTACTTCGCGAATACATCACCCAGCAGAGGTCATAACAATTACGCGGGTGTCCGCATCCGGTCATGGCGCCTTTATCGCCGTAACCTTCCACCGGATGTCGGCGCGGTCGTCTTTATGCGCAAACCCGTCGAGGGTGAGCGTGATCGGGATCGTTTCACCGGGGGCGAGGATGGTTTGCTGGACCGGAACTACGACAATCTTTTTTTCGCGAAGCACTTCATTTTTTTGTGTAACTACGGCAACGTCTACTTCGAGGGTATTGATCGTTTTGGAGCCTTTGTTATAGATTTTACCTTTGATATACATCGATATCGTGCCAAGGCCGGTGGGCGATTCGACCGTGTTGTCATCGGTCGAAATGAGTATGTCTTTTGTGATCGCGGCAAATTCAGGGGAGCCTTCGCGATATGAACCTTCGAGTATCTTAGCAGTCTGATCGTCCATCGCCGGCTTAAATGAGAGAAGGTAAATCACCCCCGCGATCAAAGCCACACCAATAATCACGCCGGCGATCAAAGCCGGATTAACACTACGTTTCTTTTCTTCCGTCTTAAATAGATTGTCCATAAGCTAATTTTACCGCAGAGTCGATGAGCCGCAGAGAAGAAAAGGAAAATAAAGAGGGATGAAGGAGATAAAAGGGATAGGAAAGACGATAAAATATAATTGCTATTTATCCATTTTATCCCTCTTATCCCTGTAGATCACTTCCCTCTGCGTCTCCGCGTCTCTGCGGTTAAGCTCCTGCAAAGCTATTAGACATCCATTTTCGGCAAAAGGTTCCCCGATACTGTATCATTTTGTCGAAAGAGCCGAAAATGTCCGTCCCTGTCGCTACAATCTGGCCTTTACCCGTTTACGTCGAGGCCGCCTTACCAGTGCCTCTGCGGCGAGTCTTTACGTATCGTGTGCCGGAAGAAATGCGCGCGGGTGTCAAGCTAGGCGCGCGCCTCATGCTGCCGTTTGGATGGCGAAACCTGACGGGTTATGCGGTCGGTCTGCACACGGAACTACCACCGGACGTAGAGATCGACGAGTCAAAGATCAAGGACATTATCGCGGTCACCGACGACGAACCGCTCATTACGCCGGAAATACTAAAACTCACGCAATGGACCGCCGATTATTACGCCAGCTATTGGGGTGAAATGCTCAAGGCAGCTCTGCCCGCCGGGATAAACTCGGAAAAAGTGCGGCCAAAACGCCGAAAAGCTGTGCGACTGCTGTCGGCGATTCCCGACGATCCCGACAAACCCCTGTCCGATCAGCAGCAATGGATAATTGACCTCTTGGCGGCGAATGGCGGCGAGATGCTCTTTACCGATGTACTTGAGCAAGCCGATGTTGGAGCTTCGCCGCTAAATACTCTCGCAAAACGCGGCATCGTCGAGGTTTATGTTCAGGACGTGATGCGCGACCCACTGGCTGGGGCCGACTTCCCGGACCGAGATGATTTCACACTCACCGACGAGCAGCAAGCCGCCCTTGATTCGATCACGGCGGCACTGACCGACGACGGCAAATTTAAGGCTTTTCTTCTGCACGGCGTGACGGGCAGCGGCAAAACGGAGGTGTATATTCGAGCTATGCGTTTTGCACTCGACGCCGGGCGTTCGGCGATGATGCTTGTGCCGGAGATCGCTCTGACGCCCGTTTTTTCGAGGCGTTTGCGCACCGTTTTCGGCTCGAATGTCGCCATTCTGCACTCAAATCTTTCACCCGGCGAACGCTATGATGAATGGCGGCGCATCCGGCGCGGCGACGCCCGAATCGCGATCGGTACGCGTTCCGCTGTATTTGCCCCGCTCGAAAATATCGGCCTCGTGATCGTTGACGAAGAGCATGATCCCTCATATCGCCAACACGAATCGCCTTTTTACCACGCCCGCGATGTCGCCGTTATGCGTGCCCATCTCGCCGGGGCGGTCGTCGTTCTCGGGTCGGCGACACCGGCGATGGAATCGTTTTACAACGCTCAGACCGGCAAATATGCATATCTTCGTCTGCCGGATCGCATCGGCGGACGCGGCCTGGCAATGGCCGACCTGATCGACATGCGCGAAGTCTTTAAACGTGCGGGAAAGGATGTGGCATTATCACCAAAGCTGCTCGAAGCAATTAAGGAAACTCACGCTAAAGGCGAACAGGTCATCATTTTGCTAAATCGGCGCGGCTTTTCGCAATTCGTACTTTGCCGAACATGCGGCGAAACGCTCAAATGCAAAAATTGCGACATCACGCTGACGTTTCATCGCAGCAGTAACAAGCTGCTCTGCCATTACTGCAATTACCGCGAAAAATCTCCGAAAGTTTGCCCACACTGTCAGAGCGAGTATCTCTATTTTGTCGGCGAAGGCACTGAAAACATTGCCGATCAATTGACAAAAAAATTCCCGGCGATGCGGATCGCCCGTGTCGATCGCGACACGATGGCCCATAAAGGCGAAATGGAGGACGTGCTGTTGAAATTCGCGGCTGGCGGCCTCGACATGCTCGTCGGAACTCAGATGATCGCCAAGGGCCATGATTTTCCTAACGTGACATTGGTCGGTGTGATCTCGGTGGATATTGGCCTCGGCTTGCCAGACCTTCGCTCTGCGGAGCGAATGTTCCAGCTCATCACGCAGGTCGCGGGTCGGTCGGGAAGAGGAACGAAAACCGGAAAAGTTCTGATACAAACCTATTATCCTGAGCATTACGCTTTGCGTCACGCCCGCGAACAGGATTATGAAGGGTTTTATGCGGAAGAAATAAAGTTTCGCGAACGGCTCGGCTACCCGCCGTTTTTTGTTCTTGCCTCGATCATGATAAAGCACCGCGACCACGCTTATGCGTCGAAAAATGCGAATATGCTGCGGCGTTCGATGGATGCGGCAAACAAGTCAGTACCACCTGCGGTAGCGGGTGGGGCCTCTAATCGTCAGGTTCGAATCCTCGGCCCTGCCCCGGCCTCTCTTTCGCGCCTAAAAAACGAATATCGCCTGCAAATAATCCTCAAAGGCATCAGCCGCCGCTCGCTTCGCGAAACGCTCGACATTGGTTTGGCGGACGCCGAACAGAATGGCTGCGACCTGCGGACAGTAAACGTCGAGATCGACCCGGTGAATCTGATGTAAACTATCAATCTTCGCGGCTTTGCCGCGGCTTCGAGCTAATTCACCGCCTTCGAGCTCAACTCCGACTCAATTATTTTGACCTGAGCATAGACCTCGGCCATCGAGAGTTTGCAGTTTATTGATTCGAGCGTGATGACGTCGTCGCGTTCGTTGTAGATGCGGTATATCCACTGTTTGGCGTTTTGGCGGGCATAATGCTCGACACGCATTTCGTTTTCGTTGACGAGCAGGCATTCCTTGATCTTTGGGATCGCCAGAAAGCCCTCGAGCTTTTGCGTGCGGTCGGTGGATTTCGAAAGGCTGGAAAATACTTCGATCAAAACGGTGGGATTAAGCAGCACTTCCGACCGATCATCGGCAAATGTGGGCGTACCGTTGACCACGATGACATCGGGAAAACTGATCGTATTCTTACCGCTCCGCACCTGCATGTCATTGGCGTAAAGCTCGCAGGTATTTCGGTGAATGCGGCTGCCGACGGCGACGGCGAAATTTGTCGTGATCAGATTGGGCCGGCGGTTTGCCGCGGTTTAGTAACCGTTTTGCCGTCGAGATACTCATTTTTTACCACGTCACGGCGTTCCAGAGGCTGATAATTCTTGGTTTGTTTGGTTGCGGATTGGTCTATTGTGGATTGGTTCATACTGCGGTACTGCTCCTACAAAAAATAATAAAACGACGGGGAAAGCGGATAACAAAGACTGAAGACTTTGCGTGGGCTAATTAGTTTGCTAAAAATAGTGTGACACATTCGCCCGCGATGTATCAAGGAATTTTTGATGAAACTTTCGCTTTTGGCAGAACAGACCAACTCGACTATCGAACAAGGATCACCCGGTATTGAGATATCTTCGACCGCCGGACTCGATCTCGCAGACGAGGGTGATGTCACGTTTCTCGCCAATCCAAAATATACACCGCAGATCGCTGGCACCAGGGCGACCGCGATCTTTTTGAACGAGGGTATTGCGATTGATCGGGACGATATAGCAATACTGCGGTCAAAGGATTCGTACGTCGCATATACGCGGGCGATGCGATTATTTTTCCCTGAGCCTGATCTAAAACCGTTCATCCATCCTTCGGCTGTAATCGACGGAACTTCAAAGATCGCTGACGAAGTCGAGATCCACGCCAATGCTGTGATCGGCGTCGGCTGCACCATATCGAGCGGCGTGCGGATCATGCCGAATGTTACAATTTATGACAACGTAACTGTCGGTGAGAATACGACCATCCATTCCGGCGTTTCGATCCGTGAGCATTGCGAGATCGGCAGCAACTGTATTATTCACAATAATTCGACGATCGGCTCGGACGGATTTGGTTACGCCAAAACGGAAGAAAAGAAATGGCTAAAGATACCGCAAACCGGATGCGTCGTCCTCGAAGACGATGTTGAGATCGGTGCCAATACCGCCATCGATTGCGCCTCGGTCGGCGAGACGCGTATCAAACGCGGTGCAAAAATAGACAATCTTGTTCAGATCGGTCATTCCTGCACGGTTGATGAAGACGCTCTCATCTGTTCGCAAACCGGTCTCGCGGGCAGCTCACAAATTGGCAAGCGGGTTGTTCTGACGGGTCAGGTCGGCATTGCCGGCCATCTCAAGATCGGTGACGACGCCGTGTTGACTGCAAAATCCGCCATTTCGCATGATGTCGAGCCGGGCAAGGTCATGTCGGGCATTCCGGCCTTTGAGAACCGCGACTGGCTGCGTTCAACGGCTGCATTTCGTAAACTTGGGGAAATGGCCCAACGGTTGCGCAAGCTTGAAAAACAGGTCGTTGGCGACGATAAATAGCTTCATGCAAAAGAAAGAAAAGATAATTATTGCCCTCTGTATAATTGCAACAATAGCCGCCGGAGCTTTGCATTACGCGCATGCGAACCCTGTTTTGGCATTTGGCGTCACCGCCGCTGCACTCGCATTGCTCGCGGTTATTGTCGGTGATGCGACCGAGCAACTCGGCAGCCGTTTGGGGCCGGGAGCGACCGGCATTTTACAGTCTGGGCTTGGTAATTTACCTGAACTTTTCGTCTGTATCTTCGCGTTGCGGGCCGGCTTGTCCGGCGTGGTCCAAGCCGCACTGATCGGGTCGATACTCGGCAATTCCCTGCTCGTTCTCGGTCTCGCATTATTCCTCGGCGGCCTTAAAAACGGGACACAGCGATTTAAGACCGAGCCACCGAGGATGATTGTCGCTCTGATGATGTTGGCGGCCTCGGCGTTGATCGTGCCAACATTGGTCAAGGAACTGCACACCGCAGCCGAGCCGCATATTGCTAGTCTGGACATTTTTGTCGCCCTAATTTTGCTTATTTTACTGGCCGCAAATATTTATTTCTCGGTTAAACGCGACCCGTCGGTGACGGTATCCGAGAATGAAATGGGTCAGGCCGAATGGTCGATGAAACTGACTGTCATCGTCCTCGCCGCTGCTGGCGGAGGAGCGGCGTTTGTCTCCGATTGGTTTGTCGAGGCTTTAGAGCCGGCGATGAGGACGCTTGGAATATCGGAGGCGTTTGCGGGACTTGTAGTAGTTGCCATCGCCGGAAACGCCATCGAAAATCTCGTCGGTATCCAACTTGCGTGGCGAAATCAGGCCGATTACGCCGTCAGCGTCATCCTAAACAGCTCGCTCCAGATCGCATTGGGGCTGTTCCCACTGCTTGTGCTGCTTTCGTTTGTGCTCGGCGGGTCGATACTAACATTTGTTCTGTCGCCGCTGCTTGTCGCGGTGCTGGTCCTTGCAGTGATAGTCACGGCATTTATCATCTACGACGGAGAATCGATATGGCTCGAAGGCCTCGCTTTGATCGGGCTCTACTGCATTATCGCGGCATCATTTTGGTGGGGATAAGGGGCAAATGCACAATTCACAACTAATAATGCATAATTAATTGTATGGAAACATCAGAATCCGGTTACGATATCACGCCGCTCACCGCTGAAGCTATCGAACGATTTGCTCAGGATTTGAATGAAGAAGAATATCGTATTCTCTTAAACCATGGCACCGAGCCGGCGTTTTGCGGAACATTGCTCGACAATAAAATGGACGGCACTTATGCCTGCCGATTGTGTGGTTTGCCGTTATTTAGCTCAAGCCATAAATTCGAGTCCGGCACCGGCTGGCCGTCGTTTTACCGGCCTTTCGACAAAGAACATCTGACCAATATCGAAGACAATGCCTACGGCATGCGCCGCGTCGAGATACGCTGTGCCCGCTGCGGAGGCCATCAAGGCCACGTCTTTCCCGACGGCCCGCCGCCGACCGGACAGCGCTATTGCCTTAACTCGGCGTCGCTTGAGTTTTTTGAAAACGGCGCGGAAATCCCGCAAAAAATTAACCGCAGGGACGCAGAGTCGCGGAGGAAGAAATAGGGATTTATCCGTAGAAAAATCTTCTTTGCGTCTCAGCGACTCTGCGGTAGAAATACCTACTTCCTGTCTTTGAAACTATCAAACAATTCTGTATGGCGACTGGTAAGCGGAAGTAAGCGGCCGTTGATGAACAGATATTTGATATTCGTTCGGGCCTCGAGAATGTCTCCGTCAGTTACAACTACATTAGCTACCTTTCCGACATCGAGCGATCCCATTTTGTCAGCTACGCCGAGGATCTCGGCGGCATAGAGAGTTACGGATTTAAGAGCGTCTTCTTTAGACAAGCCGAACGCACCTGCGAGTCCGGCCTGATATGGCAGATCGCGGACCTCCTGTCCGCCATCGCCGGTCGAGATACAAAATTTCACACCTGCGGCCTGCATCTTCGACGGTGCCTCGAACAAATAATCGTATGGATTATCATCCAAAACAGGCAGCGAATGGATGTTTGTATAAACCACCGAAATGTTATTTTTCTTTAGTTCGTCAGCCGCTTTCCAGGCTTCCTGCCCACCGAGGATGATGCCTTTTAGCTTCATATCAGCAACGAATTTGGCAACAGCGCGGATGTCGCGTTCGCGTTCAGCCGTAAAGACGACCGGCTTTTCACCTCGAATATACGGGGCCATTGCGTCGAATTTCTGATCCGTCACCGGATACGGCAAAGTTTTGTCCTTTGCATAAGCGTCTTTGGCACGCAGATAGCTTTCGGCATTGCGAAACATCTTCCTGAGCTCGTCGAGCGCGGTGTCGCGGCGTTTAGCGGCTTCGCTAAACTCGATCGGCGGGCCGCCAAATCCTCCACCGCCAGCAAATCCGCCAAATGTCGCAATTCTCGGAAAATTAATGACGAGGCCGAATTCTCGAATGACCGCCATTTCATCCTGCGTCGAACCGTTGAGATTTATGACGGCGCCCTGCCCCGCGATCAGCCCGCCGGTCGGATAGGACATCACGGTCGTAATACCGTTGACGCGCGTTACATTTACATGCGACGAATGCGGATTGATGCCCTTAATCGCTTTCGCATTAGCATTCATCGTTCCCGTCTCCGACAAGTCGACCGAGCCGCTTACGCCTTGTCCGATCTCGACCAGTCCCAGGCTGGTTCCGGCGTCGATCATGCCAGGAAAAACGCTTAGGCCTTTGCCGTCGATCTTTTCGGCTCCCGCGGGAATCGAAATATTAGCACCGACCGCAAAGATCTTGCCGTTTTGAATAATAACCGTACCGCTCTCGATCGTTGCACCCGAAACGGTTACGATTCTCGCACCAACGATAGCAAACGTCCCGGCTTTCCCAGTCTGGTTCTGCTCCGAGCCATCGTTCTGGGCGTTGGCAGTAAGCAGTAAGCAGTAAGCGGTAAGGAGTAAGAATCCGATGTGGACCAACTTCGATCTAACATTTTCAATTTTGAATTTTCCGTTATTCATTATAATCGGTTTCCTCCGTCGCCGTATTCAGCATCGTCGCGGTCGCCGCGGCGTTTTTCTTTTGGCACGGCCGGCGGGCCTCCGCCTGTTCCCGGAGCTTTGTTAATATCTAATTTTTCGAGCGTATCGCGTTCCTTCGCCATATCGAGACGAAGCTGAGTGTCGGTGGAGCGGTCAAAGTATGTTTCACCCTCAATGATCGTCGTCTCGACTCGCGAGTAAACGCTAAACGGATGTGCCGTCCAGATCACCAGGTCGCCGTCTTTGCCGACCTCGATCGAACCGGTGTGTTTGTCGATCCCGAGCTGTTTCGCCGGATTAAGCGTGATCATTTTCAAAGCGTCTTCCTCGGGAACACCGCCATATTTCTCTACTTTCGCGGCATCAAGATTGAGCCGCCGCATACGCTCGTCAGAGTCCGAATTGATCGACACATTCACGCCGTTTTTCCATAAAATGTAGGCGTTGTAGGGAATGGCATCGTAGGCTTCGAGCTTGTAGCTCCAACTGTCCGTAAAGATCGACACGCCGGTGCCGCGTTTGGCGATCTCGGGAGCGATCTTATAAGCCTCTAACCCGTGCTGAAGCGTCGCGACCGTAAAGCCCATTTCATCGGCGAGAAGCATCAAATTAAGATGCTCGTCCGACCGGTAGCCGTGAGCATGTACCAGCCGTTTGCCTTCGAGAACCTCGACGAGCGGATCGAGTTCCAGATCCTTACGCGGCTGAACCTTTGTTTTGCCAGCCTTAAAATCGTCCCACGATTGCTTGTAATCTTTTGCGCGAAGAAACGCGTCGCGAATCGTTTCGATGACGCCCATTCTGGTTCGCGGATAGCGGACCGGCGTTCCAGGCGGGGCAAACGAGGTAGAGCGTTTTACATTTTCGCCCAGCGCGAATTTAATTCCGGGCGGTGCGTCAGCGATCGGATAATCCTCGACCGGATGGCCCCATTTGAATTTCACCGTCGTATTTTGGCCGCCGATCGGATTTGCCGAACCGTGCAGCAAATTAGCCGATGTAACGCCGCCCGCGAGCGCACGATAAATAGCGATGTCAGTCGGATTGAGCACGTCGCGCGTTCGGGTCATCGAGGTCACCGACAGTGAGCCTTCGTTTATGGCGTCGAGCATCGAGTGCGAGTGGCAATCGATAATACCCGGCGTCACGTATTTGCCCGTCGCGTCGATAACCCGGACTCCGGCCGGAGCCGCAATATTTTTGCCGATTTTAGCGATCTTGCCGTTTTGGATCAGAATGTCAGTATTTTGCAGCGTTCCTTTGACCGCTGTCATCACCATCGCATTTTTGATCAAAACATCGTTTTTGGCCTGTGCGAAACCCGCAAAATTAAGATTTCCAACTAACAGCAAAAACAAAATTAAATATGACGTAAACTTTTTCATATCATTAAATAAATAACTGACATCGAACTATTCCTTACGGATTCTTCGTACCCGAAAAAGGGACGGTTCCCTGGGGCGAATCGACGCTTCCGCTGATCTGATTGCCGTTAACGGTTCCTCGAACCAGAATGTCGAGGGCCGTTCCGCCAAAATCGACCGATCCGGCGAAGGTAAATCCTTCCGCAGTCACTTTGCCGTCCTTGATCGGCGTCGTGCCTAACTGCGAAACCATCGTTCCGGTAAATGTTGAGCCTTGCTGAACAAAATTTAGCGTTGCTCCCAGAGATTGGCCCGGAATATCGATGGTGATGGTGTAAGAGCCGCCAATATTTGCGATATTAGCTGTTGTCGGACCACCTGAGCCACCACCGGGAATGCGTCCGCCCGGAACCGGTTTTGGCGGTTCTTTTTGCTCAAATACCTTTCCGTCGATTATGACCTGGGGTACGAATTTATCTTTGCCAAACAGGTCGCCCTTTACGATGGCTAAATTGGCTATCTTTCCCGTCTCGATAGAACCGAGCCGGTTGTCAACACCAAGAATCTCGGCCGCACCAAGCGTCATCGAACGAATAGCCGCGTCACGGCTCAGGCCGCCCTCGACCGTTTTCCCTGCGTTTGTAAAAAAGTCGCCGATCGCTGTCGCCCCACCGGACTGGAACGCGAACTTTACGCCCGCAGCCGCAAGTTTCGCCGCTCCCGTTGGCGTCTCCGCCCTAAAACGCAGCGTCTCTAAAGGGTCAGGATCAGCTTCTGCTGAGGCCGAGGCCGTCCGTTTTGGAAAATTGAGCGAGAGCAGAACCGGCACGTTTTGAGCCTTGAGCCGGTCAGCGACCTTCCACGCTTCCTGACCGCCGGCGATAATGCCGTTTAGCTTGAACTCTTTTATCAGATCAAGAGCGCGGATGATCTCGATCTCTCGGTTCGCGTTAAACACCACTGCCATCTGGCGGTTGATCACCGGGAAAAGTGCCTCGAGAGATTTGTCGGTGTCGGGCCGCTTCATTCCCTTGGTGTTGGCGGCGTACCTTTTCTCGATTTCCTGCTGCCGCTGTGCGTCGTAAAACATCTGCCGCAACGCCGAAAATGTTCCCAAAAGCGAACCCGGATAACCTCCGTTGACCGTCGCGAACGCAATATGCTCGGCAAAAGGCGATTTGATCACCATCGCCGAAACTGTGTTGCCCGCCAGATTGATAACCGCAGATTGGCCGTTAAAAATGCCGCTTCGCCCGGTTGTCAAAACGGTGGTGATACCGGCATTTCGGTTAGCCTCGAACTGCGCCTCGCCCGCTCGTAAACCTTCAAACGCAGCATCCTCCGGCCTTAATCCGGCGGGATAATTTGAATTTGATACCGGAGCCGTCGTCGCAGCCGTTGCTGCTCCCCCACCGCCTCCGCCCTGGCCCGTAGGACGTGCGGGCGCAGAGGGCAATCCGAGGCTCGTCAACGCGTCGATAAATCCCGGATAAACCGTCAGCCCGGTTGCGTCGAAAACCTGTGCGTCAGCCGGAGGAGTAACATTGGCACCAACCGCGTCAATCAGTCCGTTGCGGATAACGATCGTACCTTTATCAATAGTCGCACCCGACACCGTCACGATCTTTGCATTGGTGATCGCATAACTCTGCGCACTCACGGAATTTGTAAAGAACGAGCAAATTGCCGCAAGGACAAGCAAAAATAGCGTTGATCTCATAACTTTTTGATTTGGCCAAATTGAACTGCTTATTTGAAACTACGTTTACGCAGAGCATATAAAAAAAGTTTCGGACACGCAAAATTGCATCGCGATATCTGAATCGTTTCTTACATTTATGCACAAATTAAGCGGTCTGCTCTTTGGCCAAAAGTTTCTTTTTGCGGTCGATCCCCCAGCGGTAGCCGCTCAATTTGCCGTCGCTAGCGATTACGCGGTGACATGGAATAACCAGAGCGACGCGATTTTTCGCACACGCCCCGGCAACAGCACGCACCTTTTTCTTATCGCCCATTTCTTCGGCAATTTCACTATACGAACGCGTCTCGCCATAAGGTATTTTCCGCAAAAAATCCCACACCTGCATCTGAAACGCCGTCGCCTGTAGATCGAGAGGCAAAATAAGCCGCTTGTTTTTCCCGGCCAAATATTTAACGATAGACTCTACCGCCGTAACTAAATTCTCAGCGTCCTCGGCGATCTCTGCGCTTGAAAATTCTTTCTTTAGCGCGTCCTGCATCGATTCTGGTTCATCACCAAAAGTAACGCTGCAAATTCCCCGCGACGTCCTCGCCACGAGCAGTTTTCCAAGCTCACAATCCGTAATAATGTAATTGATATTCATTCCGTTTCCGCCTTTTTTATAGATTGCCGGAGTCATCCCAAGATTTTCCGATGCCTTGTCATACAACCTGCCGCTCGAACCGTAACCCACTTCATACATTGCAGTTACGATATCGCTGCCGCCGCGTATCTCGTCTCTGAATTTCTCAAAACGCTTGACCTCAGCGTATTTCTTTGGGCTGACGCCGACGGTCTCGGTAAATGTCCGCTGGAAATAGGCCGTGCTCAAACCTAATTCACCGCTCAGGTCTTCGAGACTCAACTGATCGTCTTCTTCGATGAGCGAACACGCCTTGATAACCATCTCGATCTGCGGATCGACGGCGTTTTCAAGCGTCGGTTTGCACCGCAGACACGAGCGAAAGCCGT
>JBDSCV010000264.1:0-2000 GCA_039920905.1 Pyrinomonadaceae bacterium | reverse complement strand
ATCCCCACAACTCTTCCCACGCTTTATTTACTTTAATAATTAGTCCTTCGGGCGACATTATCTGCATGCTGAACGGCGATTGTTCAAATAAAGCAATGTAATGGTCGTCAAGAGGCGATTGAATTTTCGAATCTTTAATCGGCATAGATTTACAACTCGAAACAGTTTGGCGAAAAAATCCGCTGTTTTAAATTTTATAAGAATGCAAATCAGTAATTGAAAAGGCAGATAAATGGTCAAATTGGTAGAGTTTTCTTGCGATGGAAAATCGACTCATTCATATTTACCTGTTTATCTGTCAATTCTACGATACTTGTTCGACGATTTGTTTTCAACAAACAAGCAACAATTCAATACCCTCGCCAAAAAGATATTTGAAAAAGTGATTTGAGATAGAAAATGAAACGAGTTTTTAGTAGAGTTAAGCAGGTGGTTCTGACCAACAACAGGAGAAAAATTATGAAACGCAATTTAATGTTAGTTTGTTCGCTCTTCGTCTTGATACTGACACTGAGTATCGTCACATCTGCTCAGGTAAAACGCCCGTTTAGTAACGGCACTGTTTGGAATATCGGCTTTATTGTGATGAAGCCCGGAATGGATACGGCCTATCTCAACTACATTGCCACCGATTGGAAAAAGGAACAGGAAGCTCTGAAAAAGGACGGGCAGATCATTTCCTATATGGTGATTCAAACCGAAGCCCACAGCGCTACCGATTGGAACCTGATGCTGATGACCGAATACAAAGATCTCGCAACTATGGAAGCCAATGAAGCCAAAGCCGACAATCTACTGCAAACAGTCATCGGCAATGATGAGAAACAAATGCAGGGCTACCGTGACCGCCTACAGATACGGGAAGTAGTGGCGAATCGTCTGGCGCGGCAGATCGTTTTGGAACCAAAGCGCTAATGTAAAAATTTTCACCACGGAGGCACTGAGGACACGGAGTTTAAGTAAGTTTATTAATTTCTCTGTGTCCTCTGTGCCTCTGTGGTGAATCCTCTTCCCATAGAATACGGAATACGAGCCGGAAAAGATTGAATGGAAAGATCGCGATCATGACCAGCGCAATCGATCCCCACGAATCCAGACGAAAGCGATTATTTCGCCGATTGGGTACTTATTCTCAACAGTTCAGCCACGCTCCACGCCTGAGCGGCGCAGCCGCGCGGATTGTGCGGCGGATCGGCATCAAATATCTCGGAAACTTGTCCGGCCATCGCGTCGATAAGATGAGTGTTGAAACCGTCGATGATTTCCTCGACACGCTTTTTCGCCTTGATGTCTTTTGAATGAAACTTCCGGTAAGCGTCCACAAACGGCCCGATCAGCCAGCCCCAAACCGTTCCCTGATGATATGAAGCGTCACGCTCGAGCGGCGAGCCGATGTAAACGCGCACGTAACGCGGGTCTTTTGGCGACAGCGACCGGAGGCCGACCGGAGTAAGCAGCTCTGTTTCGACCTTTTCAACCACTTTTCGAGCGGTTGCCGCCGGGAGCATCGTATGCGGCATGCTGACCGCAAAGATCTGATTCGGCCGGATCGAACCGTCTTTTTCTTCACCATTGACCACGTCGAAGAGACATTGTTCCGTTTCGTTCCAGAATTGGGCGTTAAAACTTATCTTTGCCTTTGCGGCCATTCCCGCGTAGGTTTTCTGTTTCATTGCGTCGTTAAATCGGCGGGAAAGATCGGCCATGATCGACAGGGCGTTGAACCAGAGGGCCTGAATCTCAACGGCTTTCCCGGTCCGCGGCGTAACGACCCAATCGCCGACCTTTGCATCCATCCACGTTAGCTGGACGCCCGCTTCGCCCGCGAAGAGCAGTCCGTCGGAATCAACTTGGATGTGATAACGAGTTCCACGCACGTGCCAGTCGATAATATCGACGAGCTTCTCATAAAACTCGTGACGAATAAGATCGTAGTCACCCGTCTTTTCCGCATAAGCTCTGATTGCTTCAAAGTACCAGAGGGTTGCGTCAACCGTATT
>JBDSCV010000263.1:0-12107 GCA_039920905.1 Pyrinomonadaceae bacterium | reverse complement strand
ACGAGCAGGATCACAGCTAAGGTGATAGTGAATTTTACGCCCGCACTTCCGCGTTCGGATTCGCGATCTTTTGCAGAATTATTCATTTTTGTTTACTCCTGAATGAAAACGGCCAATGAACCTACGTCCATTTTTGCAGAAATTCTTTGAGGTTTTTTTGCACCAAGACACGGGTAATGTCTTTTTCTCCGACTATTACCGACTTGCCAAGTCCTTTTAACAGAATCATTTGCAGTGAGCCAGCGAGATGTTTCTTGTCAAATTTGAAAGCCTCAAAAAGCTCTTTCCCGTCGATGTTTGCCAGCGGCGGCAGCGGGCCCACGCGATGCATAACATCGTTCAATAATGTTACATCTTTTTCATCACAGAGCGCAATAGATTTCGAAAGCTGGGCCGCAAACAAAATACCATAGCCAACCGCCTCGCCGTGCCGGAAATATTTGTAATCGGTCACCTTTTCAAGCGCATGGGCGAGCGTGTGACCGAAATTGAGGATTTTCCGTGATTTCACGTCAATCCGTCTTGCTGATTCACGTTCGTCTCCGGCAACAATTCGGGCTTTAAATTCAACATTTGCAGCGATAAGATCTGAGATTTCAGATATGAGATCCGGGTTTGTATGGTGGTCCGAAAATGTTTCAACCGGAAATGCCGTCAAAAAGTTGCCGGTTAGTTTCAGCAGCGATTTACCGCTGATCGCTCCGTGCTTGATCATCTCGCAAAATCCTGCCGTCATCTCGCGGACGGGCAATGTTTTGAGGGTCTCAGTGTCGATCAATACACCTTTAGGCTGATGGAACGAACCTATCAGGTTTTTCCCGGACGCCGAATTCACACCGGTTTTGCCGCCGACTGACGAATCGATCATCGCGAGCAGTGTCGTCGGTATCTGCAAAAACGCTACGCCGCGAAGATAAATGGCAGCCGCAAATCCGGCCAGATCACCGACCACCCCACCGCCCAGTGCAACGACCGCATCAGTCCGTGAAAGTTCAGATTCGGCAAAAAATTTGAGGGCGGATTCGACAGTTTTAATATTCTTATGCTGTTCACCGTCCTTCATCAGGAAGTGCGAAACGGTGAAACCGGCGGCCGTTAGGCTTTCCTCTGTCCGTTTTCCGTAGAGTTCGTAAACCGTCGGATTCGAGACGATCACGATCTTTGCCGAGTCTTTGCCGAGACATTTGCGTGCCCATTTGCCGCAATTTGCAATAAGATCGTGGCCGATCACGATTTTGTAACCAGACGCCTGGCTGGAAAAGTCAATTTCTAGGGTTTGTGGTTTCATCCGAGGGTATTTTCGATCACGCTGATCAGTCGCCGTGCCTGCGTCTCAATCGAAACCTGATCTTTCCCCTCTATCATAACGCGGGCGAGGTTTTCGGTACCGGAATAACGGAGGAGGAGGCGGCCCTCGCCGTGGAGCTCGCTTTCGACCTGTCGTGCGGCGGACGCGATCTCAGGCACATCGCTGAATGGCCGTTTTTCGGCGACCTTAACATTAATGAGTATTTGTGGGTAGCGGACAAACCCGTCGGTCGCCCGCGAAAGCGAAATTTTCTTTTCTGTGATGGCACGCAGGACCAGCAAGGCCGTCATCATACCATCGCCGACCAGGCTCCTTTCGGGAAACATGATATGTCCAGACTGTTCGCCGCCGATCTCGGAGCCGGTTTCGATCAGTTTTTCAAGCACATATTTGTCCCCGACGTCCGTACGTAAAAGATTGATGCCTTTTGATTTAAAAGCGAGTTCGAGACCAATATTGCTCATTACCGTGGCAACAACGGTGGAATGTGCGAGTTTTCCGTGATCTTTCAGATGTCCCGCCATTATCCACAGCGTGGCGTCACCATCGACCAGATCTCCGTTTTCATCAACAAACAGCGCACGGTCGGCGTCGCCGTCAAAAGCAATACCAAGATCGGCTCTTTCCTCTAAAACCTTTGAACGCAGACCGTCGATATGAGTCGAGCCGCAGTTATCGTTGATGTTACGGCCGTCGGGCTTACCTTTGATAATGACAACGGTGCCCAATCGCCTAAAGACCGTTGCCGCAAACTTTGAGGCCGCACCATTTGCGCAATCGATGACGATCTTAAGCCCGTCGATTTTTTTAATAGTATCGGCCACGCCGATAAGGTGCATCGAATACGTCATCCGAAAGGCTGCCTCTGATCCTGAATTGACGACCGCGTCGCTGGTGCCGCCGATCGATACGCCTGAATGAATATCTTGTTCGATGAGCCCCTCTGTGGCCTCGTCGATCTTCATTCCCGTCGGCAGAAAGAACTTGATACCGTTGTCGTAATACGGATTATGCGACGCACTGATCACGATACCGGCGTCATATTTGAGCGCCTTTGTCAGGTATGCAACTCCGGGAGTCGGAATCACACCTGCCGATGCACAAACCGCATTTTCCACGACGGCACCCGCATGAAACGCACTTTCGATCCAACCACCCGATTCGCGTGTGTCCCTGCCCGAAATAAATCTAGGCTCACGGCCGAGGTTATTCCGAAACCGGCGGGCCAGCGAAGCTCCGATAATTCTAACTGTCTTTTCATCGAGCGGAAATTCGCCTGCGAGACCACGAATACCATCGGTTCCAAAGAGTTGGTTCATAAAGAAAAATCGCCGTGAGGGCGGGAAAAGCTTAGTTATACATTATGGCAGTACCCGAAACAAATTGCGGATTGCCATAAGCATTAATTGTATATGTTATAAATGTTTCGAAAAACTGTTGACAACCGAGTATCTTGTGAGAGAATCTTATACGTGCTGGCCGTCAGACGCTTCGAAATCGACCATTTCAAAAGTTTCTCTCCAATAATCACTATGAAAAAAAGCGCTTTCTCTAGTCTTTTTGTCCTCACAGCTTTTGCGTTTTCCGGCGTAGCACAGTCGAATCAGCCCGTGCCGACGCCAAATCGTGTGATTGTCACGAATTCGATGCCCGCCTTCCAGCCGTCGAGAATGCCCACGCCGCTGCCGCGTCCCGCTCAAACGCCGATTATCGTCGTCCAGGCGCAGCCGTCGCAGTCGAGTAATCTTACATATAAAGGGCTGAGTTTTTCGCAGATAAAAGCCAAGATCGCCGAGGCAAAACGCCAGATGCAGACGCGGCCGCTGACCACGGCGATGACCGAACCGATGTCAATCTCGAGCCTTGTTCGCATCGCGTATTACGACTGGCGCGACAAAAAAATTGATTACATCGTTATCAGCAAAGAGGCATTTTTGACGCCAAACACGCTCACGACCGCCGTCTCGTCAAACGGACGGCAAATGACTCAGACCACCATCCGCGCAAATGGCGTCAACACGCCGATGGCCATTAAGGATGAGACGGGGCAGGCACATCTTCCGCTCTTGGTGCAATACCCGGTAGAAAAAGGCGGACGTTTTGTTGAAACGGCATATTATATGTCAACCCATCCGGGGCTGGTCACGCCCGAGGTTGTCAGCGCCGGACGTTTTTATGTCCACAACGTTATCGAGCTCGCCCGCGACCAACTCAAGAAAAAAGGATATTTTATCCAGCCCAAGGTCGCCGACATCGCTGAACGCCTCGCAACCGTCGAACACGTTGATCATCTGCGGTTCCGCACGGAATTTCAGCCCAACATCTATAACGACATCTTCACGCTTTACGCACTAAATGAGGGGCAAACCTATCGATACTCCGTCAGTTCCGCCGGCGCCGGCGGAATGGTGCAGATGATACCGCCGACGTATCGAATGATCCGCGACCGCTATCCAAATGCCGCCCTGATGCCCGATTTTGTCGAAGGGATGCGTAATCATGTCAATGCGACACAGGCGATGCTGCTTTACATGCAGATGACGTGGAACGACTTGGCAGCGAGTCCAACCATTTCGAGTGCAATGGCGACCGGAATAGCGACGCAAGAACATCTTATGGCCGCAGGTTATAACTCAAACCCGGCAAAACTGTCCGGCTACATAAACCGCGGCGGCAAAAGCTGGACAATCCTCATACCGCGTGAAACTCAGATCTATTTGCAGATATGGGATTCGCTGGAAAGGGCCGTATCGCTGACTCCGAGAAAGTTCTAAGGCCGTGTGACTAAATCACGAGTCATTCTGTAACCGCGCTTACTGAGGAACCAAGCCGAGCCACCTCTACCTGAACATCGCCAAATTTTTTATCGACTAGATTTTCGCCTGAGAAAAACGGATCGTGCGTCACTTCAAACACCGCAAATGGCGGCGGAGTGAAATCTGATAGAGCTTCCCGCGTTTCAAAATCAACCCTTGCAGTACTCAGTCCCCACAGTCCGCCAAGATAAACGTCAAACGCAAATGATACGCGGTCAAATTCGTGAAAGTAACGGTTTTTGCGTATCTCCCTGCCTTCATAATAGGAGAAACACGCATATTCATCGTCATTCAGATGAATCTCGGCAAGCTTGGTGACGGCGTGTTCGCTTTCGATCGCCGGGAAACGCTGCTGTAATATTCGCGTCCACGCTTTTGAATATGGATCACGTAATTGCCGCAGTCGCATCCGCGTATTTTCGATGTAATTGTCGAATAATTGAAGGTGGCTGCTCGCAGCCGTCAGTGGTTCGGGCAGGCGTTCGATCAAGAAGAGGCGATGCAATTCGATTTGTGCGGTTTTGTTCATTTTCTGCTAATTTATTATACTCAAGAATTCGATTTTGTTGGGAGATAGTAAATTATTATGCGATCACAAGTAATCATTCTTTTTGCGGTTACGATCTTTTGTGTGGCCTTATCAGGATGCGGCGGGACGGCTCCGGCCAATTCCACGACCAAGATAGCTAATACGGCCAATACGAACGCGAATAACCCGCTCCAAACGACCACGCCCGTAACCGACCAGACCACAAATAACGCTCCGACGCTAACGCCGGTTTATAAGGCGTATTGCGATGCGTGGGTCAAGAAGGACGAAGCCGCTCTCCGCAAGGTCTATTCGCAGGATACGATCAAATACTTTGAATCTCAGATGAAGGCCGATGGCGTCAAAAGCCTGATGAAATTCCTTGAGGACGATAACGTCTCAGGGAAGCTTTGCGAGGTCCGCAACGAACAGATCACAGGCGACAAAGCCATTGCCGAGATCCGCTCAGATAGCTACCCGAACGGCATAAAGATCGAATTTCTAAAGGAAAACGGCGAATGGAAGATGACGAATAAGAGTCCCGCTCTGGATGCGGTCAAACCCTCGGCTGCGAATTCTAACACAGCTAAATAATCAACAAAAAATAAAATAAGACGGAGCGAATATGTATGTTCGCTCCGTCGTTTTCTGTCAGGCTGAGGCCGCTGCCTTATATGGCGGCAAAACCACCCTCGCGGCCTTTTCCTTCTTAAATCCAAGGGCCCAGTCAGCCTGCATCAGGGTGTGAATGTCGCGGGTTCCCTCGTAGATAACTGCCGCTTTACAGTTTCGCAAATAACGTTCGACGGGATAGTCGTTGGTGTAACCGTTTGCCCCATGGATCTCGATAGCCATCGACGCAGCAGTCTCGCTCCGAATGGTCGCCTGCCATTTTGCCAGGCTCGCGGCCCGAGCCGACGGCAGACCCTCATTTTTCAAATAACCGGTTTTTAGCCACAGCAAATGGGCCATCTGATAATCGGCCTCCATATTGGCAATCTTTTGTTTGACGAGCTGAAAATTAGCGATCGTCTGGCCGTGAACTTCGCGAGTATTCGCATACGCTACGGATGCGTCGCGCGCCGCTCGAATAACGCCCGTCGCACCCGATGCGACCGTGTATCGGCCATTTTCAAGACTGAACATCGCGATCTTAAATCCCTCGCCTTCGTTTCCGAGCATATTTTCTTTTGGAACCCGAACGTCCTGTAGCGAAAAATAACCCGTATTACCAGCGCGAATTCCAAGTTTTCCATGGAGCGTGCCGCTCGAAAATCCCGGCATCGTCCGTTCAATAATAAAACAGCTCAATCCCGAATGGTCGCGAACTTTTTGCTTCTCGGTGTCAGTCCAGCAGAAAAACAGGAAATGATCGGCCACGTCGCCAAGCGAGATCCACATCTTTTCGCCATTTAGAATCCAGTCATCGCCATCGCGCCGCGCCGACGATTTCATCCCGACAACATCGCTGCCGGCATTCGGCTCTGTCAGGCCAAATGTCGCAAGTTTTTCACCCTTTGCCTGCGGGATGAGATAATTCTGTTTCTGCGCTTCGGTTCCCCAGCTAAAAACGCTGAGCGAATTGAGACCGACATGTACGGACATCGCTACCCGCAAAAATGTGTCGCAAGCCTCGAGTTCCTCGCAGACAATGCCGAGCGAAATGTAATCAAATCCCGCACCACCGTACTGCTCAGGGATGCAAACGCCCATCAGGCCAAGATCGGCCATCTTGGCAAAAACGGAGGGTTCGAAATGAGACTTTTCATCCCATTCCTTTATATACGGAGCGACTTCACCGGCAACAAATTCGCGCACCGTCGCTTGCAGAGCCTTATGTTCTTCGGTCAATTCAAATTCAATCACAGTTGTAACTTCCCTTTCTAAAAATTAGATATGATAAGATTCGGACGTAAATTCAAAACAGAATTCTAGCATTTCGCGTCTTTTAGTGCGAAAACGGTGGTGATTTTACTGCGATGATCGAAATCTCTAAAGCGCAAAGAATAATCGGTCGTGAAACGGGTCTACTTGGCGTCGAAAAGATTGAACTTGCCAGTGCCATCGGCCGCATTTTGCGTGAAAATATCATCGCCGACACTGATCTGCCGCCGTTCAACCGTTCTCAAATGGATGGTTTTGCGGTCTTAGCGGCAGATACAACAGATGCTCCCGTGATGCTCAAAATTATCGGTGAATCAGCGGCGGGCAAGGGCTGGCACAAAGTAATGAAACGCGGTGAGGCGGTCAGAATAATGACGGGAGCGCCCGTACCAAAGGGCGCCGATGCCGTTCAGAAGCTCGAACTTACAAGCGAGGCAAGTGGTCCGGGCCCGACCAGTGGGCCAGTTGGACCGCCGGACCAGATCACAATCGTGCAGACGGTTAAACCAGGCGAGGCAATCGGCAGACGTGGTTCTGAGATCAATAAAGGAGCGACAATTTTCAAATCTGGTGAAGTTATAACTGAGAATATGATCGCTACCCTGGCCGCTTTTGGTTACGCGCGGTTAAAAGCAGGAATGCAGCCACGCGTTGCGATCCTCGGCACAGGCAGCGAGATCGTCGATGTTACAAAAAAGCCGGGCCGCGATCAGATACGCAATTCAAATTCGGTGATGATCGACGTGTTGTGCCGAAAATTCGGAGCAATAGCAACCGTTTTACCGATCATCAGAGACGAAATTTCAGATCTGATATCCGAGATCTCAAAAGTTGCGAAAAATTCCGATATTCTGGTAATAACCGGCGGTGTGTCGGTCGGAAAATACGACCACGCAAAGACGGCTTTAATTGAACTTGGTGCCGAGATTTTTTTTGATAAGGTGCGCCTAAAGCCGGGCAAACCGGCGGTTTTTGCTCGGCTTGGCAAGACGCTTTTGTTTGGCTTGCCCGGCAACCCGGTTTCGGCTGCAGTCACATTTCATGTGTTTGTCCGAAAGGCTATCTTCACCATGCAGGGTGCGTTGAAGACTGATCTAAAGCAAGGTTTCGCAGTACTAGCGTCTGCGGCAAAAGCGGCGCGCGACCGCGATACGTATCTGCCGTCGCGTCTCGAGTCAAACAAATTGGGCCAATTGACCGCTCATCCGCTAAAATGGCAAGGGTCGTCGGATTTTATCGGGTTTGCGAGAGCAGATTCACTCATTTTTGTGCCGAAAGGTGCGATCATAAAGGCGGGCGAGGTTGCTGAGATCGCATATTTATAGATTATGACCGAGCCACACGCTCTCGCTCACGAAGCGATATATGACACCGTCGAAGACATCCTTAGCAAGGGACCGAGAGGCCGCCTTCTCGACATTCCGGCCGGCGAAGGAGCCTTGGCCGTTCGCTTAAAATCGCTTGGTTATAGCGTCGTATGCTGCGACCTTTATCCTGAGATATTTCAGCTGCTCGACGTCGAGATATGGTCGGGAAATATGGATTCGCGGCTGGCGTTCGACGATGCAGCGTTTGAAACGATCGTGTGTGTCGAGGGACTCGAACATATCGAAAACCCGTCAAATGCCATCAGCGAATTCGCTCGCCTGCTGAAGGGAGAAGGAACGCTGATCGTCTCGGTGCCGAATATAATGAATATCGAGGAACGCCTGAAATGGCTCATCAGCGGCTACACGTCGCATTTCAAACCGCTCTCGGCGGATGCCCTCGTGACAATTCGCCGCGACTTTCCCGGGATGGAGGAGATAGAACTGCATGTAAATCCGATCGGCTATTCCGAGGTGCGGTATTTGCTCGAGAAATACGGCTTCGAGATAACGGGCACATATCGCGATAAGGAAAAGGCGAATTCGTGGGCGTTTTGGCCGCTTGTCGCCTTGATAAGGCTCATCAATCGTTTTTCCTCGGGGTCAAAACGAAAGGAACGCTGGTCGAAAGAGCTTAATTGCGACGAGGTACTGCTCGGCGGCAACACATTGATATTTAAGGCGCGAAAAATATGAGCGAACTATCGCATTTTGATGAAATCGGAAATGTAAAAATGGTCGATGTTTCGGACAAAGACGCAACCGTCCGCCGGGCTGTGGCGTCGGGCCGTGTCCTGCTTTCCGATGCAACTCTCAAAACGCTGCAAACGCACGAAACTCGAAAGGGTGATCCGCTTGAGATCGCCCGAATAGCTGGCATTATGGCGGCGAAAAAGACATCGGAGCTTATTCCGCTTTGCCATCAGATAAATTTATCGAAAGTAAATGTAACCGCCGAACTTGCCGACTATGGAATATATCTAACGGCCGAAGCCGTAACAAATGCGCAAACCGGCGTCGAGATGGAGGCCCTGATTGCTGTTTCGGTTGCCGCTCTGACCATTTACGACATGTGCAAAGCAGTTCAGAAAGACATTGTGATCGCTGACGTCAGACTCGAATCGAAGACTGGCGGCAAGCTAGATTTTGAGCGTTCCTGACACAGCGATTTCGGGCGACAAAAGCCGAACTTTCACCTACAATAAACGTATTCGCTTGTAGAAAGATAAGGAGTTTTTAACTATGAGATACAAGCTCGCCGAAGACGCCCGGCCGCAGGTTACGCTGTTGATGACCGCAACCGTTATCAGCGTCGCTCTGTGGATGGTCGCGTGGTATGTCCCGATCGTTGGATATACTGTCTATCCGCTGCAGCTATTTGCGACTTTTGTTCACGAAGGCAGCCACGCCCTTATAACATTTATCACCGGAAATACTGTGCAGAGCCTTACCGTGTCGCCCGACGGGAGCGGCGTGGTCTGGTCGCAGGCGTCCGGATTTTCATCGCTGCTGATCTCGAGCGCCGGATATTTGGGAACGACGGCGTTTGGCACAATGCTGCTGGGCTGGATGCGTTACGGCTATTCGCCTCGGCTCGCCTTGTATATTTCGTCGGTACTTGTAGCCGTGATGACGGTTGTATTTGGCTTTTTGGCACCGTTTTGGAATCTGCTTGCAAATGTGACGTTTGGCAGCGTGGTTTTCACCGTTTTGTCGGGTGCCGTCCTAGCCGCCGGTATTTTTGCAGTATCGAAATTTGCGTCAGCAAAATGGCTCAACTTTGCCCTCGCATTTCTCTCGGTCCAATGTTTGCTCAATGCCTTTTTCAGCCTAAAAGACCTGTTTTTTATTTCGGCCACGACCACTCAATCGTCCGACGCCGCCAACATGGCCGCTGCGACGGGCATCCCGGCCCTGCTGTGGGTTGTTGTCTGGATAGGCATCTCGCTGGTTATGATAACGGTCGGTATGCGGATTTATGCGGTGGGTAGAGGTACGAAGGCTGGTGATTCACTTTTTGAGGATTAGGATGAAGTCAATTGCGATATTTTTACTAGTATTTGCCTCTGCGGTTATCTTGAACGCACAGGTCAAGACGCTTGAGCCGGTCGCGGTCAAAGTGCCGTTTACAAAATCGCTTCAGGCCGTCGTTGTCACCACAAAAGGTTGGGACACAATTGCCGGAACGGCGGCGCTTTATGAACGAAAAAACGCGACGAGCGATTGGAAGGCGACGGATGAGAGTTTTCCGATTGTCGTCGGCCGCAGCGGTCTGGCGTGGGCCGAACTATTAAATGGTGATATGGACATGGCCAAGATCAAGCAGGAAGGCGACGGAAACGCCCCCGCGGGCCTATTTCCGCTGACCGCGTCCTTTGGAAGCGGCTCAAAGCCGGTCGGAGTCGAATTGCCATATACAAAACTCGATCGTTTTACCGAGTGCGTGGACGATGTAGAATCAAACTTTTACAACCTCATCGTCAACCGGATGCAGGTCGGCAACTTTGACTGGAAAAGCTCGGAGAAAATGCTTGCTGTCGGTACGCAATACGATCTGGGAGTTTTTGTCGCATACAACGCATATCCGGTCGAAAAAGGCCGCGGCTCGTGCATATTTCTTCATATTTGGAAGGAGGCAATGAGCGGCACATCCGGCTGCACAGCAATGGAACGACGAGATCTCGAACGCATTGTGGCATGGCTCTCGCCAGCAAAAAACCCTTATCTCGTTCAAATGCCGAAGGAAATCTACGAGAAACGTCGAAAATCGTGGAGACTGCCGAAACTCAAATAACGCTCGACCAACTGCCGATAGGTTCGCGTCTGCTGGTTCGTTCGCGAACCGACTGGCGTTTTGCAGCCGTGTCAAAGATCGTCGAGGAACGAATTGTTCTAACCGTCTGTTCTCCGGGCGGCCGGACTTATCGTCTGCGCCGCGACGCCGACGCCGCAATCTTTTTACACGGCCAGATACCCATTTTAATATCGCGATATACCGACGACTGGCGCGACAATTTTGGCACTTACGATCCCCGCTGGTAAAATCCGCATGGACCCACCCCATTTTTTCTATGAAAAATTTAATAAAGATTGATCTATTAGATATTTTGTTAGCTGAAACTGGATTTGTTAAGATACATCGTCGCCCGTAAAGTATCAGTTTTCTAAATTAGATGAATTCGATCCCTGAACCAGCCCGTCACTCAACCAAGCCAATTAAAAAAAGCCGCTTTCCCCACCAGCTATTTATCGAGTCGTACGATGTCAAAATTCGGATCAGATCAAATCGGATCGCTGCGATTGATATAATAGAAGAAATGCTTCCTGAGTGGTTACCGGGTTGTTTCCGACTGATACCGCCCACCCAAACGGATCACGAATTTTCTTATATTTGGAACAGATCGGAGCGAGATTCTCTATACAAGAATCAAGAAAAGGTTTTGGTTCGTTTCGCTCGCGAGAGTCTGGTCGACTTACTCGGTGCAAAGATCCGGCTCACGGTTGCCGAGTTCGCCGTTGAGCGGGTTTTCATCCATGCCGGAGTCGTTAGCTGGAAGGGCAAAGCGATCGTTATGCCCGCGAAAAGCTTCCAGGGTAAAAGTTCCCTCACCGCCGAACTTGTTCGACGCGGGGCCCTCTATTATTCTGACGAATACGCGATATTCGACAAAAACGGTTTGGTGTCGCCGTTTCCAAAAATGTTGTCGCTTCGCGGTAAAGACGAAAGTGATAGGTACAAACAGACGGATTTTCCGGTCGAGAAGTTTGGAGGCACGACCGGGACCGAGCCAATACCTGTTGGGATGGTTCTGCTCACGGGCTATAAAGCAAAAGCGAAGTGGAAGCCTCGTGTACTAAGCAGCGGAAAAGGGCTAATCGAAATCATCCGTGATACTATCCCGATCCGGAATGACCCCGCGTTTACATTTGCCGTTTTGAAGCAGGTCAGCAAAAACGCTTTGATTGTTGAGTCACCTCGCGGCGAGGCGGCGGCATCGGCAGAATTGATCTTAGAGTTTTTCGAGGCGAGATGTTTGTGATTTGTCAGTGCCGACGGAAAAAATAACCGCCGTGCTCACTTCAGATCAAAAACCGAGAATAGGCAGAGCTAATAGATAGGTTAAGCGTGAATGCCGACCTACGGACGTCGATAAATAAATAAACCGCCGACCCAAACGGTTCGGCGGTTTGATCCAGAAAAG
>JBDSCV010000262.1:0-9028 GCA_039920905.1 Pyrinomonadaceae bacterium | reverse complement strand
TCCCAGTTGATCTCGGCGCCCTCGATCATCCACGAAATCAATCGGCCTTCGCGGATCTCGTCGGCGATGGTCTTGGCCCCGGCGGTGCCTACGCCCAAGTTATTTTCGACCATCTGATTGATCGCCTCTTGCCGCGATAGTTCCATAATGATATTCGGCCGGACATTCGCCGCGTTGAAAAAATCGTCGATCATCCGCCGAGTATTGCCGCCGCGCTCTCCCAAAATGAGTCTTTCTCCGGCAAGTGCCGCCGCACTGATGTATTTTTCGTTTGCCCGCTGATGTCCGGGATGTGCAATAGCCACGATCTCGTCACTAAACAGCAGATCGGTCGTGATACTCGAGTTATCGACCGGCAGCGAGACAAACGCGATGTCGATCTCGCCGTGCATAATTTTATTCACCAGCGTCTGGCTCGTTCCGGCGCTGACATTTAACTCGGAATTAGGAAATTTATCTCTAAGGCCCTGCAAAATATGCGGCAATTGCTGGGTCGCAAACTCCGCCGATGCACTGCCGATCCGCAGACGTCCGTGCTCGACGCCGCCAAGCTCAGCGATCTCCGCGAGCGCCGTGTCGTGTTCGCGCAATATCTTTCTCGCTCTATCGAGCAGATATTCGCCTGCTTCGGTGATGATCACCCGTCGCGGGGTCCGTGTAAAAAGCTGCAAACCTACCTCGTCCTCGAGCTGCCGGATCTGCATCGAAATTGCCGCCTGCGTAACATTTACGCGCCGGGCACCGGCCGTAAAGGTCTTAGCCTCGGCGATTGCCAAAAAAGCCTTGAGCTGTCTTATTTCCATCATAAACCAACCTTGGGTTGCGATCAGAATATCTTATTGACTACATAAAATCCTTTAACTTTGATTATATGTCAAGTTTGGCGAACAATGGAGGTGTATTTTTCACCGTCTGAGATGCCGCAAACCGACGCAAAACAAATTAGACAAAAAAGATCATACCAACTTTTTCTTGGTGTAGATGGCGGCGGCACAAAAACGAATATTGCGTTGATGAACGAAGCCGGCGATATCGTTTCCGAAGGTTCCGGCGGCCCGTCGAACCCGCTCCGCGTCGGCGTGGAAACCGCTGTCGCCAATATTACAAAAGCTATTGATGCCGCATGTGACGTAGGCGGTTTGTCACGCGGAGATATTGCCGCCGCAACGCTGGGACTTGCAGGAGTGCGGCGTCAGGACATTCGCGAACGTGTGCGGGAGAGTTTTATTTCGCGGTTCCGTATCCGCAAAACGATTGTCACGACCGACGCGGATATTGCACTTTACGGGACGACGCTGGGCAAAGCCGGGCTCGTCGTTATTGCGGGAACCGGGTCGATCTGTATCGGAGTGAACGATGCGGGCGAAAAGTTTATCGCGGGCGGCTGGGGGCCCGTCGCCGGCGACGAAGGCGGCGGACGCGGCATTGCGGGCGAGGCACTTCACGCTGTCGCCAAGGCCTCGGACGGACGCGGGCTTCCGACAAAATTGAGTGAGCGGGCCGCCGATTATTTTCGGGCATCTTCACCCGAAAACCTTATAGGTGCGATCTACGCACCAAACATGGACAACAGCCGCATCGCCTCTTTCGCCCGTCTTGTCGTGGAAACCGCACTCGATGGTGATAAAATTGCGGTCGAAATTATAAACGACGCCGGACGCGAATTAGGCGCAGCCGCCGTAGCCGTGCTAAAAAAGCTGAGACTGGAAAAACAAAATGTCCCCATCGGCTGCGTCGGCAGCATCTTTAATGCGGGCGAAATGTTAACCGGTCCAATGAGCGAGATAATTAATTATGTCGCTCCAAAAGCATATTTGACTGAGCCGTTGATGCCGCCGTCGCACGCCGCGGCTTTGATGGCGATGAAAGGTGGAGAAAAGATAAAAGTATGATATTCCGATTCATTTTACTCACAACATTTATTGGCCTGATTTCACATGTGTCTTTCGCACAAATGCTAACCCCAGTTCGTGAAGAGTGGCGAAGTATTCAGCCAAGTAACGAGGAATTTGCTATAGACGCCCCGCTCGAACTAAAAGTCGACGGCGAAATAGATGCGAAATCCTCTCGAAAATACTATGTCTCGTTCAATGGAACTTACCTTTATGTTTTCTCTGACCCTGCTAAGTCGCCGAATAACCTCAAGACCGTAAAACGATTTGTTGAGCTAATGGGTAGGGCCTTAGACGAAGGTAAAGTATCAGGACCACCGGCACGCATATCTTTCGCCGACTCATACGGCTACTGGCAAAATATTTCTGTTATACGAACTGAATCAAGAATTTATGTTGCCCAGACAGTAAGTAAGAATGAAATTGATCCGATGGTAAACCGTTTCATTAACTCTTTTGGATTGGGACCAACCCACTTTGTCGAACCCGAAAAAAGTGAAATTAAGACTGTAGAAACCGCACCTACACCGGAGATAAAGCCTTTAGTTCCTGCAACTCCGTCATCGGGAAATGGCAAAGGATCTGGTTCCGGAAACGGCACCGGTTATGGACAGGGCAGCGGTTCAGGGAGCGGTTCTGGAATAGGCACATCGCAGACCAATACTGTTCCCCGCCAAACTTCAACAATAAAAATTCTAAGCAAGGCTAAACCCTCATATACTGATTTTGCTAGGTTTTATGTGATTACCGGAACCGTGATTACACGAGTTATCTTTCTTGCTTCTGGAGAAGTCGGCATGGTTAGGCCTATGACGAGCTTGCCTTTTGGGTTGACTGAGCAAGCTGTAGCTGCCGCAAAAAGGATCGGATTTCAACCGGCATATCTTGATGGCAAGCCAGTTAATATCGTAAAGCAAGTTGAATACAGTTTTAGTCTCTATTGATGCTGCCCGTAACCGAACAAGAAAATCCGGCAACCGCTGAGATCGATCAAGTCTCGACGCTTGATGCGGTGCGTCTTATCAACGACGAGGACAAATTGGTGGCATTGGCGGTCGAAAAGATTTTGCCAGAGATTGCGGCGGTGATCGACAAGGTTGTCGACCGGCTGAAAAAAGGCGGGCGGCTTTTTTATGTCGGTACGGGAACGAGCGGGCGGCTCGGCGTGCTGGATGCGAGCGAGATACCGCCGACGTTTGGCGTTTCCTACGACATGGTTCAGGGCGTGATCGCTGGCGGGTATGACGCTGTTTACAAGGCTACGGAATCAAGCGAGGACGACCGCGAAACGGGCGCGGAAGATCTCAAATCGCGGGTCGTGACGGCAAAAGACGCGGTCGTTGGCGTCGCCGCTTCCGGGCGGACACCTTATACAATTGGAGCGGTAGAATATGCAAAAAACATCGGCTGTTTTACAGCCTGCGTCTCATGCGTCCCAGATTCCGAGTTAACAAGAGCCGTCGAAATAGCAATTGTTCCCGTCGTCGGCCCCGAGGCAATTACCGGTTCAACCCGTATGAAAGCCGGAACCGCTCAAAAGCTGATCCTGAACATGATCTCAACTGTCGCGATGATCCGCCTCGGCTATGTCAAAGGCAATCGGATGACTAATGTACGGTCGTCCAATAAAAAACTAAAAGAACGTTCCCTGCGTATTCTCCGAGCGGAGACCGGCCTGGATGAAATAGCAGCGAACACTTTACTAGACCAAGCGATCGGCAAACTGCCAGCCGCATTGGTTATGAACCGAGCGAAAGTCGGTTATGATGAGGCCACAAAAGCTCTGGTAAATTCAGATTTTGTTGTCGAAAAAGCTCTGAACATGTTGAAATAAATGCAAACCCTCGACCTAGTAATAATCTTCGGCTATCTCATCGGCATTACTCTGTTTGGCATTTTGTTTTCGGGCAAACAGGAGACAACTGAGGACTATTTTGTCGGCGACCGTAGTGTTCCCTGGTGGGCGATAGCGATGTCTATTGTGGCGACCGAGACGAGTACAATCACTTTTATCTCGGTGCCGGGAATTGCATTCGCGAGGAACGGCAATTTTCAGTTCTTGCAGCTTGTTTTCGGCTATATGCTTGGCCGCATTGTTATTTCCCTTGTTTTCATCCCGATGTATTTCAAGGGCGATCTGCAGACGGTTTATCAGCTTTTGGGCGAACGGTTCGGCTCAAAGGTCAAGATGATCGCCTCCGGTCTTTTTGTCATAATGCGGAACATCGCCGACGGCATCCGTTTGCTGTTGACGGCGATCGTTTTGGCTGCGGTTTACACGGCGTTTGTCCCAACGGCAGATACAAATACCATCGTCATCGGATCGATCATACTGCTTGGCGTCGTGATGATAATTTTTACCTTTTACGGCGGAATGGAAGCGGTGATCTGGATCGAGGTTGTCCAACTCGTGATTTACATCGGCGGCGCGGTTGCGGCGATGATCGTTCTGTTACAGCATATCGACGGTGGATTTTCCGGAGCGGTCGCTCTGGGTGAACAATTCAGCAAATTCAGTTTGTTCGATTTTGGCTGGGACGCGACCAAAACATTTACATTTTGGTCGGGGCTTTTTGGCGGGTGCTTTCTGACGATGTCCACCCACGGCACCGATCAATATCTCGTTCAGCGTTATCTCTGCACAAAAAAACCATCGGCCGCTTCGCTTGCGTTGCTTTCCTCAGGTGCGGTCGTACTGGGGCAATTTATCGGGTTCTTGTTTATCGGCGTTCTGCTTTTTGCATTTTATGCGCCTTACAACATGGCCGAATACGCTCAGGCTGGCGTTGCAAATTCCGGCGTTGCGGCCACGTTTCCATTTACCGGCGGCGACAAAGTTTTTCCCGATTTTATTACCCAGCACATGCCGACCGGCTTGTCCGGCCTAGTCGTCGCGGCCATTTTTGCGGCAGCTTTATCGTCATCGCTTAATTCGATCGCCGCGACCGCCGTCAATGACCTTTACAAACCGTTTGCAAAAAATAAAACTGACAAGCATCTGCTAAAGATATCCGGCTGGCTGACCCTGATCGTCGGCGTCGTGCAGATCGCCGTCGCCATCGCGGTCAAGGACGCAAACAGCTCGGCCCTCAGCCTGGCACTCTCGGTCGCCTCGCTGATCAACGGCCCGGTGCTTGGCGTCTTTCTCGTTGGCACATTTATGAAAAAGGCGAGAGAGGTTCACGCACTTACGGGTATGGTCGCGAGCATGTCGTTAATGACATTTATCCTGCTCGGCACCAGGATCGCGTGGACATGGTACGCGCTTATAGGTAGTCTTGTAACGCTTTTGGTTGCATGGCTTGCGACTATGATATTTCCGGCAAAAAATGATGAAGTTTCTGTTTAGTTTTACATTAATAATTCTCCTGAGCTCGAACTCACTGTTTGCGGTCACGCCGCTCACCGTCGTGATAGCTCCTAAATCGCTGGCGCCAACCGATAGGGCGTGGAAATTTGCCGACAAACAACTTAAAAAAATGTCGGTCGAGGAAAAGGTCGGCCAGCTTATTCACGTCGGCATCAATGCCCGGTTTGCCAATCAGGACAGCGAATATTTTCAGGATCTAAAGCGGCAGGTCGTCGATAATAGGATCGGCGGGATACTTTTGTTCGGTGCTCCGGTGTATGAAACGGTTCACCTCGTCAACCGGATGCAGGAGAATGCAAAGATCCCGCTGCTGATCTCGATCGACGCTGAAACCGGCGTCGGAATGCGTTTTGGCGACGCGACAAATTTCCCCTGGAATATGGCCGTTGCCGCAACCGGAGACCCTGAATACGCCCGCAAGATCGGCGTTATCACCGGCCGCGAGGCGCGAGCGTTGGGCATTCGGCACGTTTACGCACCGGTTCTCGACGTCAACAACAATGCCGATAATCCCGTGATAAATGTCCGCAGTTATAGCGAAGACCCGGAAACGGTCGGCCGGTTTGGCGTTGCATTTATCGAGGGACTGCAAAGCCAGCGGGTTCTGGCGACGGCGAAACATTTCCCCGGCCACGGCGACACAAATGTCGATTCGCATCGCGGGCTGCCGGTCATCAACCGTTCGCTCGAAAGCTTCGAAAAAACCGAGTTCGTTCCATTTCGCCGGGCCATCAACGCTGGGATCGGATCGATCATGATAGCTCATATCGGTGTGCCGCAGATCGATCCTACAGAAAGCAAACTTTTAAAACAGCCAATTCGCGTCGAGGCCGACGAAGGCGCTGAGATTGTCAGTGCGGCGACAACGGTGCCAGCTTCGCTTTCGCCCGTGGTTCAAACGCAGATACTCCGCAAACAGATGAATTTTCAGGGTTTGATCGTTACCGATGCGATGGGAATGAGCGGTCTGACTCTATACTACGAGCAAAAAGAAGCGGGCGTTCTGGCATTACTCGCGGGTGCCGACATTCTGGAAAAACCGGCCGACCCCGACGCTATGTTGAACGGGCTGATCGAAGCCGTCAAATCAGGCCGCGTGACAGAGGCGCGTCTAAAGGAATCTGTCCGTAAGATTCTCGCCTGGAAATACGAGCTTGGGCTATATCAGCAAAAGATCACACCGCTCGATCCGATCGACCAAATTGTTTCGACAAAGGACGTAGCTGCTCTTGCGAATGAGATCGGTGAAAAAGCGATCACTCTGGTTCGCAATGACGCTGGAGCGATCCCGCTGGACCGTTCAAAAAAAGTCGCCGTTCTCGGCGTTTCAAATGGCTTCGACGGACCCGCAACAATGGGCACATTGGTTAATACGCTGAGAGTGAACGGCGTTAAATTTTCGCCCGTCTATTTGCAGGAAAATTCGACCGCCGAACAGGTTGCAGCCGCTCGTCAGGTGGTTGATGCCGCCGACACTGTCATTGTCGGACTCTTTGGCCGTGTTCGCACAGGGGCAAAAAACAGCGTCGGCATCCCCGAAAATGGCGCCGCAATATTGCGTGACTTGATAGCCGCTGACAAAAATGTCGTCGGTATTAGTTTTGGCAATCCTTATATCTTAGGCGACTTTCCGGCAATGAAAACCTATCTCGTTGCTTACGGCGACATGTCAAGCCTTCAGCGTGCCGCTGCCTATTCGATCCTCGGAACACAAAATATTACCGGACGTCTCCCGATCTCGCTGCCGGGACTTTATCCGCGTGGCACCGGGATACAGTTTGTAGAACATTAAATTTACCGCAGAGACGCTGAGAAGAATTCAAACAGTATGAACAACAATCAATTTTTTACCTATTTATCTTGTCCATACTGTCTATCCTGTTAAAATTAAACCTCTGCGTCTCGGCGTCTCGGCGGTTATAATTTCTTATGACTCAAGCATGGGAGATCGAGAATTTTCTCGACATCCGCGACAATCAACTTCACATCGACGGCGTTTCAGCGGTTGATCTGGCCTGCGAACACGGCACGCCTCTCTTTATTTTTAGCGAAACGCGCATCCGCCACAACATCGCCCGGCTGCAAAAAGCGGGCGAAGTGATCGACTGTCCGCTAAAGGTTTGTTATGCCGCAAAAGCGATGTCCACGATGGGCATTCTGAAAGCCGTCAAAGACGCCGGCTGCGATATCGAGGTAAATTCCGGTGGCGAATTGTGGAAAGCTCTCGAGATCGGATTTCGCGGCGATCAGATAATCTTTAACGGCACAAGCAAAGAGATTTGGGAGATCGAGAACGCGATAAACGCCGAGATCTATGCGATCCAGGTTGATTCCCTTTATGAATTGTATCTGATCGAAGAAACCGCAAAAAGGCTGGGTAAACAAGCAAACGTCAGCCTTCGTCTTGTGCCTGAGATCGAGAGCAGGACACATTCGGGCCTCCAGACGGCTCTGCTAACGTCAAAATTCGGGATGATGCCCGACGAGGCATTCTCTGCATTTCGCGACTACAAAGACTCTCCTCATGTCGATATTCGCGGTATTCACCTGCACGTCGGCTCGCAAAATCCCGATCCGATTGTCTATTCGCAGGCTCTGGCCTTGCTGTTCGAAAATGTGATCAAGGCCCATTCTGAAACAGGCATAAAACTTCAACATGTCAATCTAGGCGGTGGTTTTCCGGTGGACTACTTGCGCGGTCAACAAGAGCCTCGACTACCTGACGAGATCCAAAAGATCGCCGACGATGCAAAAAGAACTCTCGATGAGGCGTTGGCGAAAGGATATTTCGAACACAAGAACCGGGATGGCGGAATAACCAGATCGCCGGTGCCCAAACACCTAACGGAAAAGATCGCGAGAGAAAATATGCTTGCGGCAAGCTATGATCCAGCCATTGTGATCGCCGAAGCCTGGGAACAAGTTCGTCGGAAAACCGCTATAACCAGCACTGAGCATTTGCTTGCCAACCTCACAATCCTCCTCGAACCCGGACGGAGTATAATTTCCGATGCCGGAATTTGCCTGACTACAGTTCGTAACGTGAAGGAGCGTCCACTTTCGGATATTAACTCTTCAATGGCAAATAAGTCAGCGATAAATCGGGAAAAAGAGGAGCACGAAAGGAAAAAACGAGGCCGCGAGGGCGTAACGTTTGGTATTTACGGCATTCAACGCGGTTTTGTCGATCCAACTACAACAGCCGAGCACTGGCTGTTAACCGACGCTGGCTTTAATATCCTGCTCTCGATGGAAACTTACAAATGGTACTACCACCTGATCTCGGCCGAGCGTCCGGCCGTCGAACACGATTTCCCGTACAAGGTCGCGGGCCCATTATGTGATGGCGGTGATGTCTATTTCGACATTGAAGGCGAACGCCGTCTGCCCGAGTACCGTGCTCTGCCCCGCGATGTCGAGCCCGGGGAGATCCTCGCTCTTCTAAACTGCGGAGCATATTCGCTCGCTCAGGCGTCGCAGTATAACGGCAGATTTTTGCCGGCGCTCGTGCTTATCAAAAAGGACGGAAAAGCTGAATTGATCCGTAAACGGGATGATTTTAGGGACTTGATCACAAACGATTTATATTAAGGCCTAGAAATTGAGTTAACGTAGACAAGGCTTATAGGACAAAAATTTAGGGTCAAGACTAGTTAAACATCTTATAATATAGGATAAGACTAGTAATGACATTAATTTACAAGATATTAGAGCGTGCCCGAATTTCGCGCAAGAAATTTCGACAAATATTGCTCTATTTTTCGCT
>JBDSCV010000261.1:0-9978 GCA_039920905.1 Pyrinomonadaceae bacterium | reverse complement strand
TAGGACGTGACGCACTGATCTTCGGAATGATCGGAAATTTTTATACCGCGCCGCTCAAGGACCAGTTTACGGTTTGCCGCGCTCTGCCTGACGTACTTAATAGATTTCCGGACGCTCATTTTGTTTTTGCCGGCCGAGCCGAAGAAAATTCGGATCTCGAAAAATGTATCAGCTTTTGCCGCTCTCACAAGATTGACGACCGCGTCCATTTTCTAGGCGGCCGCAAAGACATCGCCGATATTTTGAGATCGCTGAATGTGTTTGTGTTGTCAACGCGGCACGAAGGTTTGGCCATATCGGCGATCGAGGCCATGCTGGTCAAGGTCCCGACGATTCTTTCCGATATCGCTCCGCTGATGGAAGTTTCGCAAAACGGCGATTTCGCAAAGATCTTCAAAACGCATAACGCGGAGGATCTGGCAGAAAAAATGATTGAGCTCGCGGAGGACGAAGAGTTGCGAAAAGATCTGGCGTCCCGCGCATATGATTTCGCCAAAAATACTTTCAGTATTGAGACCCATATAGGCGCCCTCAAACAACTCTACGAGCGAATTGTAACCCAATGAAAATTCTTATCGGAATGCCATCAAAAGATTCGTGGGGCGGCCCGATCGCAAGCGAGCCGCCGTTTGTCGGTGCGCTCCGCGATCTCGGCGTTTCTGTTACGGAGGAAGTATATGTGTTTGGCGACAAAGGCGAACCGACGCCGTTTTTTCGGCGTATTCAACGTGTTATCGGAACGGCCTTTAATCTGCGTTGTGTTTTGAAATCCGATGATTTCGATTTAATACACTTCAATACTTCTTTTGATAAAAAGACCATACTGCGCGATTCCCTGTCATTATTTTTTCTCGGGACGAAACGGCCAAAGGTGTTTTTTAAGTTCCATGGTTCCGGCGCGGAGGAACTTGTAAACACCAGTTTTTTATATCGAAAGCTGATCGAATACATAAAAAAACGCGTTGACGGCTATGGCGTTTTTTCATCGGAAGAAATGAGCAACTTTCGGCAAATCGGATTTGATCAAAATAAGCTGTTTTTTGTAAAAAACGCCATAACGATAGGAGCCGAACCGGCCGAAGACCGGGCCCGGCCAACCCAATATGAAACGCCGAGAATTTTATTCGTTTCGCGCTTCATCCCGACAAAAGGTCTGATCGAGACGATCCAGGCGTGTGCTATTATCCGCGATCTTAAATTCAATTTCGTGTTGACCTGTGTTGGAGACGGCGAAACCGCAAGGCCTGCAAAAAGGGAGGTTGAACGGCTGCATTTAACAGATCAGGTCGAATTTACAGGCTATATTTCCGAAGACGAGGTTGCCAGACACTACTTTGAAAGCGATATTTTTGTATTTCCCACGCGGCACATCGAGGGATTTCCGATCGTCCTTTTCAAGGCCGTCGCGGCGGGTTTGCCAATCGTAACCACCAATATCCGCGCGGCAAAGGACTATTTAGCAGAGAACGAAAACTGCCTGTTTTCGACTCAAGACCCGGCGAATATTGCCGAGAAGCTAGCACGGCTGATAGAAGACAAACCTCTGCGTGAAAGTATGAGCGAAAAAAATATCGACCTTGGTAAAACTCTGCTGCCCGATAAGATCGCAGAAGAGTATTTGGCAATCTACGAAAAAATCTGCGCCCGGAGCTCATGATATTTGCTCCGTCTCCAAAACCATCAAAACAAGAGAGAATTAGAGTTGTTACCTTCAGCCGGTTCATAATTTTTAATAAAAAAACCGGTAACCCAAGATGGATTACCGGCACAGATCGCTTTCGCGCGTATCTACTGTCTTTGAAACTCAGGTGAACCGAGCACGAGGCTGACAATCTTGAACACTTCGGGGTTTCCCGACGGGTTTAGGAGACGGGCGTGCCTGTTTTGCCCACCCTGCTGTCCGGCCCGCATATTGGGCACTTCCATTCCCGTGTCGTTGAGTTCGCTCCCGGCTTTCACCTCAGGCAGCGGCTGCTCGATCTGTTTGACCAACATCGCACGCGTGCCAGTTGAGATCTCACCATCAAGAATAGCGGCGATCGATCTGTCCAAAATCTGATTCTTATCTTTCGACTCAAAGCCCTTTAGATCGACATGCGTTCCGGGAATTCGATTGCTGGCGATCGCGACCGCAAAATTGAGTCGTTCGAGCAATGCACCGGTATTTACCCAGTCCTCAGCCGTGTCGGGGTAACCGGTCGGTGCCTGGTAACCATAGGGAACCTCGCCCAATTTGTTGAGCATCGCGACCATCGCGCCGCTCGCGTTTGTATCCGCACCAAGCGTTCGGATCGAGCTGACCGCTAATTCGAAAGGCGATTTGATCTTTGCCCGATAGTTCTCAGGTGCGAAGAATTCTTTGTCGCTAAACAGCGCTTTGAGCGTTGGCTTGATGTCACCCTTTGACTTATGAAAAGCATCGGCGACACGTCCGACGAGAGCCTCGCTGGGATTGTCGCTGACAAATTTTACGGCGAGTTTGTGGGCGATAAATTTTGCCGTAGCAGGTTGATCTACCAGAATATCGATCACCTTCAGGCCGTCTTTCATACCGCCCTCGTCGATTTTTTGTCCGAGAAAATTCTTTGCGCCCGTCTCATGCCAACGTGAATTAAAATAGAACTCGCCGCTGTCGATGTCATCCGGCACGCCCGCTTGTCGCTGCATACGGTCCATTCGGCGATCTTCGGTCCCCTGTATCGTTGCCGCCGCCGCACGTCGATAGCCGCGTGGATCGGCGATGGTCCAACCGGTAAAGCATTTCGCGACCTCAATAATGTCGTTCTGCGCATATCCGCCGTCAACGCCGAGCGTGTGCAGCTCCATCAATTCGCGGGCGTAATTTTCGTTAATGCCGCGTTTTTGACGCTGTTGCTGAGCGGCCGGATTGGCCTTCATATCCTTGAGACGCTGGTCGAGCTGAGCGTCGTTGAGTCCGTATTGCTGCTTCATCCGTTCCCGGGCCTGCGACGGAAGCTGGCCGCCGTTTTTCAGCAACTGCTGCAACCGCTGAGCATTTGCACCATTATTTCCCGGCGTCTGAGCGCCCGGCGACACGGATTCAAAATTATCGAGATAAACGAGCATCGCCGGATGCTGGGCCGTACCGACCAGGAGATCTTTGAAATTGCCAAGGGCATTTTTACGAAGCACATCGCGCTCATAGCTCGGTATATACCAGCGAACAGCTGCTTTCCCGGCAAATACATTAAAATGATTTTGCCAGAAATCGACCATCACTTCCTGTAGCTGCCGTTCCGAATAAACCGCTCGGAGCACCCGATTTGCGACGATCTGCGGGACGATCTGACCAGCAGGTTTAAGATCATATTCCTTGTAAAGGGCCGTTATTTTTTCACGCCGTTCGCGCTGCTCGGCTTGTGTGGCGCCGTTTGCATCCTGATCGGCGGGGGCCATCGTTCCGTTTGCCGGAGCTTCCTGTTTCTTTTGATTTTGTGCATTGGCCTGAGCTTTTTTACCGCCTTCTAACTGACGCAGCAAGGCACCCGGGTTGGGATATTTTGCAAAAAGCTCGGCCGTTGACATCCCAAAAATATCGAGATTCTTGACCTTGCTTTCTGCGACCGAATCGTCAATTGACGCGGGATTCAACTGTTGGTCGATGTATTTCTGAAGGCCCATTGCCTTTACCTTTTCAACATCGCCGGGCCGAGAGCCAAACCCTAAGCGGTTTAACACGTGGGTAATTTTTTGCTCGTCAGTCAGCGGTTTACCCGCGGCGCGCGGGTCGGCTCGAAGGACGAGCGCCGGTGCGAGCATTGTAAAAATGGCCGCTACCGACATTAGTTTATTTATCAGAGAAATGGATCTTTTCATTGTTTAATACCCCCGATGAATTATTACTCGATCGTCGTTCCTGCCAAGTTAGACGCCGTAAGCACCCAAAAGGACGAAGAAATATCGTAGTTTCTGTTATTCCAGCACAGTAAAACAGACAACATTTGGCTGTCGAAGCTCATCTAATTTATCGATATTCAGCGGATATTAGGCTAAGATGTCTCTTGTATCGACAACGTAGAGGGAAAAATGAAATTGAATAAATTCTCGCCTATTATTTTGGCGGCCGCAGTATTTTTTATGGCGTTTGCTGTTTTTGCACAGGAAGATACTTTTATCGACCCAAGTGTGGATTACAGTTTCGGGGTTCCTGATGCCAAATGGAAAATGACCGTCAAGCCGTCGGCTACCAGCCCAAATGTCGAATACGTCTATGGCGACCGCTACGACGGACATCTCGAGGTGCGCAAACTCAGTGTCGCAAAAGACGCGATTATGACTGATGTCGTCCAGAGCGAAGAGCAAAAATTACAGTTTCGCCCGGGTTTTGTTGCCGGCAAAGAGGACAATTTCCTCGGTCGCCTGAAAGGTGCCGCCTTTAACTTTGAATACGTCGCCGCCGGGCGCAGCATGAGCGGCCGGTTTTACTTCTTACGTGCAAACGAGACGACTGTTTACGTCCTAAGATTTACCGGACAAAAGGATTCACTTCGCTCCCTCCGCAATCAGACGGATTCGATCGCCCGGACGTTTGCGGTAAATCAATAATTATTTCGCAATCACAAATTTAGCCCCGTTCGGTAAAATGTAGCCGCTTGAGCCGTGAATTTCGGTCTTAGCAAGCCGCATCTTTTTGGTTTGAGTTTTATCCAGTTGCGTTACGATCTGAATATCAAACCTCTCCGTCTTTCCTAACAAACTCCACGCCGTTTGGCCGTTGACCTGATATTTTTCGCACAGCCGAGCGGCGAGATCGTTGCTGTTCGCTGCGTCGAACCATTTGATAAAATCGTCGCGTCCCAATCCTTCTCGACATTCGGCGAGAAGAATGATCGTTCCGCCTTCGCTGCAAGCGTGCGAAGCAGCCTCCAGCGATTTGTGGGCCTGGATCATATTGATATCGTGCGGATAACCGCCGCAGCTGACAATGACCAGATCGCGTTTTTCCGCGATCTTGATCGTGTGTTCGTCGGCGTAGGCCTCGCACGCAGTGCGATGCGATGTTTTCCAATTCCCGCAATAAAGATCGACAGCCTCGCCGGCATCGTTGACTATGGTGCTGATGGCAAAGGCCGGATTTATCTTCGCGACTATTTCCATAAACGCTTCATGGACGGCATTCCCGTCAAGCAGCCCGGTATCGACGCCATCACGCCGAGACTTGGCATCGCTATCGAAAGCGCGTTTATGAGTTTCCGAGATCGTTCGGGCTGACCCTAAACCAGGGCAGATGAGCTTTCGTCCGCCAGTAAATCCCGCGAAATAATGAAAGGTTACCCCGCCAACGAGGGAGACGTGGTCGTGTTCTACCAAAGCCCGGTTTAGCTCGATAGGAATTCCCCCGGACGTCTCGCCGAGCCTGATCAACTGCATCAGATCACGCGGATCGTGGTCGAGAGTCTTAATTCTCTGCGTTATAAACGGGGTCAGGATAGCTGAACTCTCAGCCTCTGTAACCTTGCGGTGAATACCGGTCGCGAAAATAATTCGGATGTCATGTGCCGCCGTGCCGCCCGCGATCAGACGCCGGACGACGAGATTGACTATCTGGCCGGAGGCAGTTTGCCGCGTTGCATCGGGCACGACGATGAGGACGCTTTCACCGGGATTTACGATGTCTTCCAGCGGAGGCGAATCTATCGGCTGGTCAAGCAGCTCGCCGATCTGGGCATCCGAAAGCCCAGGCTTTTGGACAGTTTGACCAAGTACCTCGAACCGCTCCTCGTCATATTCAAACGGAATGACAGTGCGGCCATATTTTAGATTTATTTGCGGCATTTTGCGGTCAATTCTGTTTGGCAGGTTCAAAACATTTTGTGCCGGTCTCACAGACATAAACGGCCTCGGCTTCAAGGTCAATTGTCTCCATTTGGATCGTCAGATGATCGATGCCAAAGCGTTCGTGAAGACATTCGCGCACCTTAACCAGCAGTTCGGAATGAACAACTGATTCGTCATGGCTGATGTGTGCGGACAGAGCCTCGATACCGGAGGAAATAGTCCACACATGCAGGTCGTGGACGCCGTCAACGCCTTCGGTATCAAGAATTATCTCCTCGACAGCTGCCAGATTAATGTGCTCCGGCGTTCCTTGTAACAGCACATTGACCGATTCCAGAATGAGCCGCCACGAGCCAAAGATAATTATCAGGCTGATCAAAACGCTGCAAAGCGGATCGGCCCAGAGCCAGCCAAAGGCAATTATCAAAACACCTGCAACGATCGCCGTCACGGAGCCAAGCAGGTCTCCCATGACATGCAGCCAGGCTCCACGCATATTCAGATCATGCTTATGGCCGGAATGCAGCAATTTTGCGGCGATGATATTTATGATCAGACCGCCGCCGGCAATGATCGCTAATCGGGGTCCGTCAATGACGGGCGGCGTCTGCCAACGCTGAACCGCTTCATAGATGACCCAGATCGATAGCAGAACGAGAGCGATACCGTTTACAAATGCGGCAAGAATTTCTAAGCGATAATATCCAAATGTTTTTTTGGCCGTGGCCGGACGCGAACCAAACCAGATAGCACCAAGAGTCAGGCTCAGGGCGGCTACATCGGTCAACATGTGTCCCGCATCCGCGATCAACGCCAGCGAATTTGTCAGCCAGCCGCCGATAGCCTCGGCGAACATATAAACGAATGTTAGGCCAAGCGCGGCCTTGAGCCGTCCGGTTCGTCCCATCGTGATATCGCCGTGTAAGTGTTCGTGAGCCACGTTTGCCTCCGGCACTAATACCGCCGCAAGACGGCGCCGTTTCGTAGGGAAATTATAAAACCTGTGCGGTTGCCCCGGTCGTCGCTGATCTCAACCGGCGTCTCGAGGGCAGGTGACAAAATTTGCAGCCTAAATGCACCGTCCGGCTCCGAATAGGTCTCGCGTCCCTGCGATCGAACGATCATTCCCGGACCGCTTCGGCCCGTAATGAGATATACGTTTCCCCCCACCCGCTTGACCTGCCAGCCGGAGGCGTCGATCGACACATTGTCACCGCCGCGAACTACGTTAAATTTCCACGCGTCGTTCCAATTGGTGGATTGGCCCGACCGTGCCGTTGCCCGCACACGCCAATAATAGGTTCCGGGCGAGATACCGGCCAGACGAAACTCGCGGCTCGTCATACCATTACGGTCAACCAATATTGCATCTGCGGCAAACGTCGGCGATCTGGATATTTGAAGATAATAATTTGCGGCCGGGTTGCCCTCGGGTCCTGCCAGATGAACGCGACGCTGACGCCGCCACCGCCCGAATTGACGATCTGTGCCGAGTTACGCGGCAACAATGCCCTCGGAGCGGCAAGCAGTTTTTCGCGGGTCGAGATTTTTCCGCCGTTGACGGATGCAAATTCATTCTCGCTGATAGTGGATTTTTCGCCTCCGATAGTCGTCTCGACCCCGCCGCGGCTGACGCGGATCTCACCGCCGTTCGTTCCGGCATCCGCGTTAAAACTGACGTCGTTTTTGGCACCAATTGGTTTTTCGAATCGCCGACCTCAACAATATTCCGGGCGTCCTGACTCTTATCGTAGGTCCTCACGTTCAATTGGCCGTCATCGAGCAAAACGCGGACATTCTTTCCCCCAAACAGCGACGTCGTGTCTTTAACGACAATTGTGCTGTTTGGCCTTACCGAGTAGCGCGATCCGTCGATCATCTGGACGATCACCCGGTTATCTGACTGAGTTTGTATAGTGTCACCCGCCGCAACATAGGGTTCTATTGTGACAAGCACGGTTTCGCGCGTTGCTGCACGCGTGATGCGAACCTCGCCCTCAAAGGACACGATCCGGGCAGCATCTTTTGGAACATCGGCCATCTGGTCGGGTACAAACCAGTTGTTTCGCGACGCCCACGAATAGCCGCCAATCGCAGCGCCACCGATCACGGCAACAGTCACGACCGTTATGATCGTGCTTTTGCGAATGTGCCACCATTCGGCATAGAATTTTTTGTCTTTACTAGCGTCCATTAAGGCCGGTCTTATTTATTTTCGGCTTCGACAGCCTCGTGCTTTTGGGGAAATATCAGGGATAAAACCACTGCTGTGATTATCGCACCAACCACAATCCCAAGCGATATATTAATTACCATCTGATCAAATTCGTGATGCGTAAACCGTTGTAAGAACGTCGCGATAGATGAATTGTTACCCTCACCCAGAATGATTATCGAACCTTCGGCGGCGAGAGGCAACAGCATTTTGATGCCAATAAAACTCAAAACAAACGCGAGCCCGTATTTGAGATAATGAAACTTCTCGGCCATATCGACGAGCAAAAAGAAAAATGTCCGCAGGCCGAGTATGGCAAATATGTTTGACGTGTAAACAATAAACCGATCCGTTGTGATGCCAAATATCGCCGGTATCGAATCGACGGCAAAAACTAGGTCGGCAACGTTGATCACGATCAAAACCAACAAAAGGAGCGTCCCGGTGCGTTTGCCGTCAATGTTTACAAAGAAATTCTCACCGTCGTAGTGCTTTGAAATGCGGACGAATTTTGTCGTGAGCCGGACAATCGCACTCTCTTCCGGGTCAAACGCCTCATCCTCGCCAAACATTTTGATCCCCGTGTAGATCAGGAATGCACCAAAAAAATACAATATCCAGTGGAAACTCTCAACCAGCTCGGCACCAGCAAAGATCATTACCAAACGCATCACCAGCGCCATAAAAATGCCCCAAAACAGGACACGGTGCTGAAATCTTTTCGGCACCTTGAAATACCCGAATATCAACAGAAAAACAAACAAATTGTCTATCGAAAGCGAAAGCTCAATGAGATAGCCGGTCAAAAATTCTTTGGCTTTGAACGGCCCGAACTGAGAGAGGATAAAGGCGTTAAAGCCGAGAGCAAGCGAGATCCATACAGCGCTCCAGATAAGCGTTTCCTTGCGGGTCGGCGCGTGCGAGCGGCGGTTCACGATGCCGATATCGACAAAGAGCGCCGTCAGCACCACCGCAAAAAATGTTATCCAAACCCAAAATGGATACTCGACCGCATTCATAAACTGTTTCTAAATAATTCCTTCTATTATCTCTACGATCTTGTTTAGTCCATCGGCATCGACCGGGCTAAAATCATCCAGCTTATCGCTGTCCACATCCATGACGCCAAAAACCTCGCCATTCCGATCAAAAATCGGCACGACGATCTCGGACTTAGATGCCGACGCGCAAGCGATGTGCCCGGGAAACTCATCCACATTGGGAACGATCACCGTTTCCCGCGTTTTGTAAGCATGACCGCAAACGCCCTCGTCAAAATTGATCCTTGTACAAGCCAAAGGCCCCTGAAACGGGCCAAGAACAAGCTGATCTTCTCTTGTCAGATAAAATCCGACCCAAAAAAATCCAAATGCTTCCCTTAAAACCGCAGCGATGTTGGCCAGATTTGCGGTAATATCGGTTTCGCCCGAAACGAGCGCGTCAATCTGCGGGACGATCTCGTCGTAGATCGTTTTTCGGTCGGATGTTTCGGTGAAGAAAATCGATTCGACCATAAAACTTGAGTTTAGCTTGTGAGCGTATGGCCGTGCAAATGATTCGCCTGATGGAAAAATGTATAATGCCTGCTAATGGAAGCCGCGTTCAAAATACTTTCGGTGGCGGTCGGCGGTGCTTTCGGAGCCGTTGCCCGCTATCTCATCAACATCTCGCCGCTCGCCGGTGTTTTTGAAAAATTCCCGTTTCCGACGTTTCTCATCAACATCATCGGCTCATTTTTGATCGGCTTTTTTATGATCGTTTTCGCTGATAAGTTTGTTGTCAACGATGATGTCCGATTGGCCGTGATCGTTGGGTTTCTAGGTGCTTTTACGACATTCTCGACGTTTGAAATGGAGATATTCGGCCTTGTCCGCGAACGTGAATTTTTGACGGGTTTTCTCTATCTGTTTTTAAGCATTGTTGTCGGCTTTGTCGGAGTTATCGCGGGCGTTGAATTAGGCCGT
>JBDSCV010000260.1:0-1893 GCA_039920905.1 Pyrinomonadaceae bacterium | reverse complement strand
AAAGCGATAAAGGCGACCTTTTTGAACAAGATCAAAGAATCGATAAAGAAGAGTATCGATGAAAACACGAATAAGAACGGCACGGCCGATCTCGCCAAAACCTGCAACAATTTCAAGAGACAGCTCGAAAAATATAAGGCCGAGGAAGAGAAGAAAAAGGGTCAGTAGACAGCTACCTTTCGCCCTCATCAGCGGCTAATTTCGCGTTCCACTCACTGTTTGGATAATGCTTTTTTAGATAAGCGGCCATCTCGTCGCGCAATTCTTCGTTGTTGCCGCAGCCGTATTTTGTCCATCCGTTGGCCTGGATCATAATGTAAAGGGCCTCTGGAACCCGGCGGTCAGCCGGATAACGCTTTGCCCAATCCATAACTCTTGCCGCCAGGAATTTAGGCGCATCGCCAATGTCTTTTAAGCGTTTTCGTTCTGTCTGAGCCGTTTGACTTTGGGCAGCGGTGAGAAAGGCCGGACGCACGGGCGGCCCCTTTGGCACTTCGGAATGGGTCTTGTCGCTGTACTCCGAATCGTAAGGTTCGCACCACCAGTCGTTTGAATCAAAGTCCCCGGCTTCATTATCTGTTTTGCCCATTCCGTCCTCGATATAGGGGCTTAAGAGCGGGTTTTTTATAATGAAGAACAACAACGCATTTTCACGGGACGCCGGTGTTTTTGCGTTTGTCACCTGTGCTAAGAATGGCTCGAATTCGGGACTATATTTTGCGAGTTCGGGCGTAATCTTGAGCAGCGTCTGGGTGTCATTTAGCAAATATGACCGCGTCCAGATCGCAACGGCAAACCGTTTACGCATATAATCTGGAAGTGCAGGTGACCTCATAACTTCGAGCATTGACGCGTCGGAAAGGTGCTGATTAAATAGCTCGATCGTGTCAGTATCAAACATAAGACGATCTTGCCAGAGTTTTTCGTCCTTGTAATTCTCATCGATCTCGCGTTCATAAGCCTCACGGCCGTCAGTATTATATTCAGGATTATACTCCGCCTTTTGCCGGGCAATAATGTCGTCCACCGACCCCGCGTCGCCGTCAAAATCGAAACCCCAAGGTTTTTTGAGCGAATCTTTAAGGAAATCTTCGAGCGTTGCCGCAAGATGTAACCTCATGTCAATAAATGAGTTGCGTGCCGAAATAGGCAGGTCGTCGCCCAAATTGATCATGTCATCAAGCAGCTTTCGAGCGTGGGCGGTTTTATTTTGCAAGAGTAATATGCGCGCCCGATGATAGGCAATTGTTATATAGGCCGGCGACGTCCGGCTCGTATTATTTGCCGCCTCAAGCAGCCGCGCCAAGCCGGTTGAGCCTTTTTCGGCTTTTGAAAGCGCGGCCATCAGCCACAGATCGGAACTGCCCGCCTTAAACTTGTTTAGCGAATAGAGATACGCCTCGGCACCCGGCATCTGATAGGTAAAAAGCCAATCGGTTAGCTCGTCCTGCCGCAAAAACTGCGGCATCATCGACCGAGTAAGTCTTTCTTCGCCCCAGTAACCGCCTTCGTATTCGGATTGCCGGTTGTTAGTAAAACGGGCAGCGTAAGCACTCTGACGTTCATCACGGACCAGCTTTCTCTGCTCATCAGTGAGCGGTGAGCCGACGACCTTTTCCGCCTCTGCGATCGCTTCGTCGCCCGTCGCGTCGGGTTTGACGTAAAAGGTGTAGGATTTTTCGTTGACGTAGAGTTTCAACTCCAGGTCGTCCTCGTTCTTCTTTTTTCCGATCTGAGTATTGGCAACGACCGCAGAAATCCGATTTGGATCAACATTTGCTGGGGGCATTGGGTCGTTCGAGGCCATGCATGGGACAGAATTCGCAACGGCATTGCCAACAGAAGAGCATGGTGGTAAATTCCGAGCGATTTCCGTCTTCCTTTCCTCAGCCT
>JBDSCV010000259.1:0-11358 GCA_039920905.1 Pyrinomonadaceae bacterium | reverse complement strand
GAGGTTAGAAAATGAAGAAAGTTGACATGTCGTCCGAAGCGATCACTAGGCGTTTGCGACAGGCGAGCGACCTCCGAGATCTCTCGCTGTCTCTGATGAAATCAAAACCGCTCACTTTAGAAGAGGCTATAAAACTTCGAGCTAAACGCAAAAAAGAAAGAGCTGAAAACCAAACGAAATAAGGGAATTCAATTTCATGAAACTAGAATCAACATTCGAAATCAAAGGCTGGGACGTGGCGGAATCGGATGGGATCGCGGAGATGGCAGATATTTCTCGGGCGACGATACGGAAAGAGTTTGCGGGTGAGATTGAGGGTACCAGCGTCGGCTATGGCCTACTTCTGCAAACCCCTGAGCAAACTGGCGGCTACGTCGTCATCGAGCGTGTAACCGGCAAAGCAGACGGCCGTGAAGGTTCGTTTGTCATACAGCATTACGGCGTTCGAGACTCCGAGGGCGGCGGGCCCTGGTATGGTGATGTTGTGCCGGGGAGCGGTAGGGATGGTTTTGCGGGTGTGACTGGGATGTTTGCTATTCAGCACGACGAAGGCGGGGCGGTTTTTACTTGGGATCTGAGTTTTGAATACGCTCCCTCTTGCGAAATTTCAAACTGAGACAATAGGTTCGAGTGAGCAAACTTCACAAATCTTTACATTTCCGAGGCGCGGATTATTTGCTTAAAAGTTAAAACTTTCCTAAATTGTTAGCAATTCGAACAAAAGTAAAATCTGCTTTTGAATTTTCCGTACTAATTTTAATACTGTTTTTCGGGGATTTTAGATGATGAAAATATTGCGCTTAGTCGTTGGCTCCTTTTCCTACTTGTTACTATTACAGTCTATCGTTTTGCATGTTGCGGCCCAAGAAGACAGGCCAACGCCCGTGCCGATACCTAGCCCGACACCGGAGCACACGCCCGCGCCTGCCCGTACGCCTGCGAAATCCAAAGGTAAGTCAAATGCAGCAGTAGTGAGCACGGTACCCAGCCCATCGCCCACCCCGCTCACTTTCCAATCGGCGGTCGCGAGTCTGAAATTTCGCGAGATCGGTCCCGCGACGATGGGCGGGCGGATAGACGATATCGAGGTTGTTCCGTCGGATTCGCGGATAATATATGCAGCGACGGCGACCGGGGGCATTATGAAGTCCGTTAACGGCGGGACGTCGTGGATAATGATCTTTGATAAGGAATCAGTTCCGGGTGTAGGCGACATCGCAATATCACCATCTAACCCATCGATCATTTGGGCCGGAACCGGCGAAGCGAATAACCGCCAGAGCTCGTCATGGGGCGATGGCATTTATAAGTCGATGGATGCCGGAAAAACCTGGAAATTGATGGGACTCGCCGGTACGCTGCACATCGCCCGTATTGTCGTTCACCCGACCAATCCTGATATTGTCTTTGTCGCAGCAACCGGAAACCTCTGGAGCGCAAGTCCAGACCGGGGCGTTTACAAAACGACGGATGGAGGCAAAAGTTGGCAGCAGGTGTTGAGAGTTAACGATGACACCGGGGCCTCGGACATTGCGATTGACTCCGAAAGCCCAAATATTCTTTTTGCCGCAACTTATCAACGCCGCCGGACGGTATTTGGGTTTAACGGCAGCGGCGATGGGAGCGCTCTTTACAAATCAAATGACAGTGGCGAAACCTGGTCAAAAATTACAAAGGGAATGCCGTATAACACTGAAAATGCGGCCACGCCGCGGCCCGAAAACCTACTTGAAACCGGCCGCAACGCGATAGCGATTTATCCGAAAGATACGAATATAATTTATGCGCTTGTGGAACACGCAAATGGCGGCGTTTACCGTTCAAACGACAAGGGCGAGACCTGGACGCGGATGAGCGACATCGCCAGCAATCCGCGCCCGATGTATTTTAGCCAGATCCGCATCGATCCCAATAACGACCAACGTATCTGGGTCGCAGGCGTGACCATGCAGTATTCGGATGACGGCGGTAAAACTTTCAGCGGGAATTTTGCACGCTCTCCGCACTCCGACATACATGGAATGTGGATAAACCCAAACAATTCTGATCATCTGATAATCGGCGGCGATGGCGGCGTTAATATTACTTACGATCGCGGCAAGACGTGGGATCACGCTAACACGGTTCCGCTGGGCCAGTTTTATGAGGTCGGAGCAGATAATGCTATGCCTTATAAAATATGCGGCGGGCTACAGGATAATAACGTTTGGTGCGGGCCGAGCATGTCGTTCAATCCCCGTGGTATTACAAATGACGACTGGTACACAATCGGAGGAGGCGACGGCTTCTACGCGCAGCCTGATCCGAAAGATTCGAATATTGTCTATACAGAATCGCAGGACGGGAATATTCTTCGCCGGAATCTGTTAACCGGTGAAAGCAAGGGAATTCGACCGCGCGAAGAGGAAGGCGAAAAGTTTTATCGTTTTCAATGGAATTCCCCGATTGTTATTTCAGCGTATGATTCGAACACGGTCTATTTTGCCGGAAATTTTCTCTTCAAATCCACAAATCGCGGCGACAGCTGGACGAAAATCAGCCCCGATCTGACGACGAATGTCGATCGAAACACTTTGACGATCATGGGCAAGGTGCCGGACAAGAATACCCGCTCGCGTCACGATGGTGTTCAGCAATATCCAACGATCACAACGGTTTCCGAGTCTCCGATTAACAGAAGCGTCATCTGGGCGGGGACGGACGACGGCAACTTGCAGGTCACACGCGATGGGCAAACCTGGAAAAATATCATCGACAAGGTCCCCGGCGTACCAAAAGGTACATACGTCAGTCGCGTCGTCACCTCAAGGGAAAATGAAGGCATGGCGTATGCGACGTTTGACGGCCACCGTATGGGCGACTTTAGGGTCTATGTCTATATGACCGCCGATTTTGGTGAAACGTGGAAATCCATCGCTTCGAATCTACCGCAAAATAACGGGATCGTTCATGTCATTCGCGAACACCCACGCAATCCGAATATGCTTTTGGTTGGAACGGAATTCGGCCTTTTTATCTCGTCTAATCGCGGCGGAAGCTGGACTCAATTCAGGCAAAATCTACCGACGGTTCCGGTTGACGACATCTTGATCCATCCGCGTGACAATGACCTGATCTTAGCGACACACGGGCGTTCAATATGGGTGATGGATGACATTACGCCGATTGAGCAAATGAACGAAACGGTGATGGGCGAAAGCATCCACTTGTTTGACACGCGCAGCGCCGTTATGTGGCGAACCTGGAATAACAAGGCCCTTTCGTCGGATAAGGCTTTTTACGGACAGAACCCGCCGAACGGTGCCCTGATAAATTTTTATCTGAAAGAGCCACTTGCCGACAAGCAGGCAGTCACTATTACGATTCAGGATTCACAAGGACAGACCGTGAGAACCATCAACTGCACTCGGCCAAACCCTCAAGCTTCGCCAACCCCCGGCCAGGGCGGCGGCGGCGGAGGTTTCGGTGGCTTCGGCGGCGGCGCCCAACAATGCAATGCTACCCAGGGAGTTAACAGGTTTGTCTGGGATATGCGTTCACGCCCAGCCGGACCGCAGCCTGCGATTCCCGGCGCTGCTTCACCTGGCGGTGAACCGGGTGCAGCAGCGCCAGGCGGACCAGGCGGATTTGCGGCAGCATTAGCACAGCTCGGCTTTCGCGTGGAACCCGGCGATTATACCGTCAAAATAAAGCTCGGCGAGAAAGAATTGTCCAAGCCATTAAAAGTTGTTGACGATCCTCGGATAGAGTTTTCCGCGGAGGATCGTCTCAAAAAACGTGCGGGATTGAGTAAGCTACAACCGCTTGTAATGCAGGCGACCCTCGCTCAATCCACAATCGTAAATTTGCGTACAAATTTGAACACAGCGTTAGAATCATGGAAGCGTCCCGGTGCAGCTCCAATTCCTGAAAATGTGAAAAAGGCCGCCGAGGATTTACTTAAAAAGATCGATGCAATTTATGTAAATTGGGGCACGCCCCCCGCCCTCGCGACGAATATTAGTGCGGCCGGCCCGCCTCTGGTTGAGTTGCCGACGCCGCTCAACCAAAGGGTTACTCAGCTTTTGTTTGCTATCGAAAGTGCTTCAAACGCGCCCACTGATTACGAAACCGGTCAGATCGACCTCCTTTTCAAAAAAATTCCACCTGCTGCGGATGAGGTCCGAAAACTGGTTAGTGAAGATCTGGCAGCACTTAACAATATGATGCTGGAAGCCAAGATCCCTTATATTACGCTTCCGGTGTTCACCGGCGGTGGCGGCGGGAGGCGTCCGCCGAACGACGATGACGACCGTATCGATCCATAAATAATGCGAGATCTGCAATTAGGTTGGCAAGGAATGGCGCTGTCCCATTCCTTGCTTTTTATTGGGTGTCTTCTCGTCCCGCTTCAAATAACTTACCCTTTCGCTAATGCATAACAACCGCTAAAATGAATAAATGTTGAAAATCGACATCCATACGCATATATTGCCACGTGATGTTCCGGCGTGGAAGGATAAATTCGGCTATGGCGGGTTTATTTCGCTGGATCATTACAAGCCGTGCTGTGCGCGGATGGTGCGGGATGATGGCGTAATATTCCGCGACGTTGACGAAAATTGTTGGTCGGCGGAAAAACGGATCGAAGAATGCGATGCTGCGGGCGTGACGGTGCAGGTGATCTCGACCGTGCCGGTGATGTTTAGCTATTGGGCAAAGGCTGAGGACGGAGCGGAGGTCGCCAGGTTTTTGAACGACCATATCGCAGAGATCGTCGCGGCCAACCCTAAAAGATTTATAGGCCTCGGGACTGTTCCGATGCAGGACACAAAACTCGCGATCCGTGAACTCGAACGCTGCAAATCTATCGGTCTAGCCGGTGTCCAGATCGGCACAAATGTTAATCAGCTAAATCTCGGTGAGCCGCAGTTCTTTGAGTTTTTTGCCGCCTGCGAACGGCTCGGAATGGCTGTTTTTGTACATCCTTGGGATATGGCGGGCGAAAAAGATATGCAAAAATACTGGCTGCCGTGGCTTGTCGGTATGCCGGCTGAGGTTTCAAGGGCGATCTGCTCGCTGATCTTTTCCGGCACACTCGAACGGCTGCTCAATTTACGCATTTGCTTTGCTCACGGCGGTGGCTCGTTCCCTGCGACGATCGGCCGCATAGAAAATGGATTTAACGTTCGACCCGATCTCTGTGCCGTCGATAATCTACAAAGCCCGCGAAAGTATCTTGGCCAGATGTATTTCGATTCGCTCGTCCATGATGCGGCGGCGCTTGAATATTTGATAGATCTCATTGGAGCCGATCGAATTGCGTTGGGGAGCGATTATCCGTTTCCGCTTGGTGAGGCTCTGCCGGGGAAATTGATCGAATCTGGCGGATTTTCGGATGAGAGTGCTACTAAATTGTTAAACGGAGCCGCTTTGGGATGGCTAAATATCAGTAAATCTGCTTTTGCATAACTTGACTAGCTAGTCTGACTAGATTATTCTCACAGAATGAAAGTTAGCGTTTACGAAGCAAAATCCAAACTTAGCCAGATGATAAACAAGGCTCTCGAAGGCGAAGAGGTGGTTATCACGCGCAATGGGGCGGATACTGTAACACTCACGCCCGTTCCGAAAAAGAAAGCCGACTGGATCGGAATGTATAACGGGCAGATCGTAATACACGATGATTTTGGCGAGCCACTGGAGGAGTTTGAGGAGTATAGCTGAGCATCTTGATAGACACACACGTATTCCTCTGGGCGGCTGGCATAGACGGCAGCTTGTCCGACAGTGCAAAGGCATTGCTGAGCGAACCGGATCAACCGATCTTTTTCTCGGCGGTTAGCGCCTGGGAAATTGCGATCAAATGGTCGAAAGGACGACTAACTCTGCCGGCGGCGCCATTAGAGGTTATCAGCAATGTGGTCTCAGCGGCGGGAATGTTGCAACTATCCATCACATTGAAGGATGCATCCGCTGTCGCAGAATTACCATTTCACCACAAAGATCCTTTTGACAGACTGCTGGTGGCTCAGGCCCGGCTCCATGGCTTAAAGTTAATGACTGCCGACCCGATCCTTGAGCAATACGACGTGGACGTGATCGCCTTGTGGCTGGATGCGGATGAAGAATAGCGAAGCTAGTTGATAATATCCAGAATACTTTTTTGCTCGCCGTCTTTTTTCTTCCACTGTGACCACTTTGTAGCTGTTCCGATCTTAGAATCCTTAAAATCGACTTTTATCCCGTTAATTTGTTTTGCGAGTTTTACGAGGTCGTGGCGGTTGTAGAAATCGGCCCAGATCAGGTTTATGGGGTATTTGGCGGCCCATTGGTTTTTTACCCAGCCGAGAGCGACGGGGTTTGTCATATCGGCGAGTTCGCCTCCGGATGACGGATAGACGTTTGAGATGAGGCCCATGCTGATGAGGCGTCCGGTGTCGTCCGGCGGGACGCATGAGCGGATAGCGTAGAATTTATCAGCGTACTTCTTTTCAGCGGCATTCTGCAAGACCTTTAATGTGCCAGCCTCAAAACTCTCAATATCCCAACCGGCGACCCATGTATTTTCTTCGCGGCGGTTCCAGATAAGGTCATCGTCGAGGACATCGTCGGTCTCAAAGAGGGCAATTATTCGATTGCCGCTTTTCCATTGCCAGAGGTCGTTTAATTTACTTTTTGGAGTAAACGGAGCACCGCTGACAAGGCTGTCCTTGAGATGTGTCTTTATCAGCATTACGAGCTGGGTCCAGTTTTCTTTTGTCAGCCCCTCGATCTCGCCTTGTTTTTTGTTTTGCTGAATTTGATACGCACGATCCCAGAAATGGTTGAAGCCGAGCAGGATCAATTCGCGCGGATTTTGGTCGCTGAATTTTTTGACGTCGTCTAGCATTGACGTTAACGACGCGCCGAAGAGGCCGTGGTAGGTCATCAGAACGCCTTTGCTGTCAACGCAAACCCGCAGATCAAAGTATCGAATGCCGTCGTTGAGCATTTCGGTGGTCGTACGTTCCTGCGTTTTTGCCCAATTACCAAAAACGGGGCCGAGCGAGAGGATGCGTTTTACCTTTTTTATTATCGGGTGGCGACATTCCGTCGCCGGAGCCGATCGTGGAACCGGCTTTTGCTGCGATAGCAAACGATCCGGCGTCGTGGGCTCCGGGCAGGGCGATCTCGTTCAATTATTTTTTACCGAGAATTGCGGCGTTATCACCCATCCACGCCGCCTGCGGATAAATGCAAACGGCGAGGGCGGACAGAATCATTGCCAACAAAAAAGGTTAACTGCTGTTTTTGACATACGAGTGTGCCGCAAAAAACCGCGTGTGATTTTCACGCATTTAGGAAAATAACATAAAATAGAACTCTGATATGCCGCAAACCAATCTTAAACCAAACGAACCAGTAGCCCAAACGTTAGACGAGCGGGACCCGATGAAACATTTCCGCGAGAGATTTCATTTTCCGGCGGTTGTGGGCGGTGGCGAACCTGTGTATTTTACGGGCAATTCGCTCGGGCTGATGCCAAAGACCGCTCGCGGTTATGTCGAGCAGGAACTCGCGGACTGGGAAAAGCTAGCGGTCGATGCGCACGTAAATGCGACGAATCCGTGGCTGCCCTATCATGAGTTTTTGACGGACCAGACAGCGCATATTATCGGGGCAATGCCGATCGAGACGGTCGTGATGAATTCGCTGACGGTCAATCTGCATCTGCTTTTAGTGTCGTTTTACCGCCCCGAGGGAAAGCGGCGGAAGATCGTTATCGAGAAAGGCGCGTTTCCATCGGACCAGTATGCGGTTAAGTCGCAAATCGGGTTTCATCAATACGGGTCAGAACCCCCTGCGTTAGCCGGGGGCCAGGTCGCCAACCTTGCGCCAAGTTTCCGGCCGCCCGCTCGCGCAGGCGGTTCTGACTGGCTGATCGAACTCAGTCCACGCGACGGCGAATCGACGCTGAGGACGGAGGACATTATTGACGTGATCGAGCGTGAGGGTGACGAGATTGCTCTTGTGCTGCTGGGCGGCGTGAATTACTACACCGGGCAGGCGTTTGATATGAAAGCGATTACGGCGGCCGGGCAAAAGATTGGTGCGGTTGTCGGGTTTGACCTTGCTCATGCGGCGGGGAATATTGAGCTGAAAATGCATGATTGGGACGTGGATTTTGCGGCTTGGTGTTCGTATAAATACTTGAACGGCGGCCCCGGAGCGGTCGGTGGAGCGTTTATTCATGAACGCCACGCAAATAACTTTGATCTGCCGCGATTTGCCGGCTGGTGGGGACACGATAAGGCAAGCCGCTTTCTGATGGGGCCGGAATTCCAGCCGATCCCCGGAGCCGAGGGCTGGCAGGTATCCAATCCGGCGGTACTGCAAATGGCCGCAATGCGTGCGTCGCTCGACATTTTTGAAGAGGCCGGAATGGACGCACTAATCAAAAAATCACGAAAATTAACTGGTTATCTGGAATTTTTGATTGATAAAATTGCCGACGAGAGCATCTCGATCATCACGCCGCGTGCCCCGGAGCAGCGAGGCTGCCAGCTATCGATGAATATTAAAGACGACGGCAAAGTGCTTTACGAAAAACTCTTGGCGAAAGGCATATCCGTCGATTGGCGCGAACCGTCGGTAATCCGTGCCGCCCCTGTACCCTTGTATAATTCGTTCGCGGATGTGCATCGATTTGTAGAAATACTGAAAGATTGTCTAAATTAGTTTTGAAAGTGTCGAAAAATTTAACTATTTTTTCTATTTGGGTGCGGGTTCGACACGAAAAATTATTGTGTTGAACCCGCGTCCGGTTGACGTCTATTCAAACCGTGTACCTACTCCGGTAGAGCAATTGTTTTGAATTACATTTCCGTTGACATCGAGTATACGAGCCGTGGAAACTGCAGTAAAACTGTCTCCATCGGGACTTAAGGTAGTATGTTGTATCACTATTTGTCGTCCGGCAAGGGTGCCGTCCGCGTTAAAGCGAAAGAATTGAAATGTGGCAGTGTATTGACCCCGTGAATCGTAACTCCAGATGCCGTGACCAGGACCGCGCAGCGACGGTGCAATTCGGGTTCCGGTTTCCTGCAGTGTGCCGCCTCGCATAAAGGTCAGCATTGAAGGAGAAGTCGTCATTGGTACACCGGTTACACAATTACGCGGCGTCACCAGCGTGTTCCACGAGCCTTCCAATTTTTTGGTGTTCTCGCGTCGGGCCAAAGAATCTTCTTGTGTTTGCACATCAGTTTTTTCTTCTGTCGCAGGCTCTTGTGCAGACATCCGCACATGTACCAACATGGTCAACATCAAAATTGCCAACGCCGTTCCGCTGATTGTTTTTAAGAATATGTTTTTCATTTTTTTCCTCTTTATTTTGTTTATTTCAGCTAAATCGTTTCGATTGCAGCTGATGAGTGTCATAATCACAAAACATTGTTGTGAAAATCCTTAGAAATGGCCTGAAAATTTTCTGAATCTTCTGAAAGCTGTTGTGAGCGACATTGAATCACAAATTTACGAGTTCGGCGAATTCCGCATTGATGTCGCTAAACGCTTGCTGACAAAGGGCAATGATGTGCCGTTGCCGCTTACGCCCAAGGTTTTCGATACACTTCTCTATCTTGTCCGGCATAGCGGAAAAGTGATTGAAAAAGATGAGTTGATGCGTGAGATCTGGACGGATGCGATCGTCGAGGAAAATAATCTCACTCAAAATATCTCCATACTTCGACGTATATTCAGCGAAAAACCCGGCGAGCAGAGATTTATCGTAACAAGCGCGGGACACGGTTATCGCTTTGTCCCGGAAGTCGTGCAACTAGCAAGGCCAAAATCCGAAACCCACGGTCTAACGTCTCCGGATATTTCAAATTCCGCATTTCACATTTCAAATTCATTGATAGAAGACCAAAGTCCGAGTCTCAAAAACCAAAAACCGAATCGCAAACTTTTCGCCGTATTTGCCAGCGTCGTTTTGATCGGAATCATTGGAACGGCATTTTATTTCTGGCGCGGCGTAAATGCACCGGCATCTACTTCGTCGATCAAAACCATTGCTATTTTGCCTTTCAAGCCCTTGTCAGCGGAAAATCGTAACGAATCCCTGGAGCTTGGAATGGCGGATACTTTGATTAATAATCTCAGTGCGAGCGGAGAGATCGTAGTGCGACCGATCAGTTCGGTGCGGCGTTTTAATAATTTGGACCAAGATTCAGCGGTTGCGGGACGCGAACTCGGCGTTGATTCGGTGCTCGAGGGCAATATTCAAAATGCGAACGAGAGGATCAGAGTCTCGACGCGGCTCATTCGAACGAGCGACGGCAGGCAGTTGTGGTCAGGACAATTCGACGAGAAATTCACCGATATTTTTGCCGTTCAGGATTCAATTTCGCAGCGGGTTGCCGAGGCTTTGACGCTGAAATTAAGCGGCGATGAGCAAAAACGCTTGACCAAACGTTATACCGAAAACGTCGAAGCATATCAGCACTATCTGTTGGGACGTTTCTACGCGCTCAAATTAACCGGACCGGAACTGCAAAAGGGCATCTCATACCTTCGACAAGCGATTGCAGCAGACCCGGCATACGCGATCGCTTACGTTGGCCTTGCGGACGCATACCGGTCGCTATCACTCTCCGCCGAAGTGCTGCCCGCCGAAGTTTTTCCGCAGGCGAGAGCGGCGGCAGTCAAGGCAATCGAAATTGACGATACTCTCGCCGAAGCGCATTCCTCGCTCGGCAACATAATCATGCGTTACGATTGGGATCGCAGCGCCGCTGAAAATCAGTACAGACTAGCCTTGGATCGCGACCCGAACAGTGCGGACACTCACGTAAATTATGCGCATTTACTTTCAAGTGCCGAACGGCATACAGACGCCATCGCCGAAATAAAGCGAGCCAGGGAACTAGACCCGCTTAATCTGCGTACCCGATCGCTCGAAGCGCAGTTTTTGAGTCAGGCCGGACAACCTGACGAAGCATTGGATCGGTTACAGAATACCTTTGAATTAGACCCGAATTTCTGGCTCGCGCATCAGTTTGCCGCGAGCGCTTATATCGATAAAGGAATGTATCCGGAAGCGATGATCGAAGCACAAAAGGCTGGAAAACTAACGGATACCAGCCACCCGGCGGCCTTTATCGCTTATGCTTTGGCAAAATTCGGCAAGCAAGCCGACGCGCGTGTCGTACTCGACGAATTACTGAAATTATCGACCCGGCGTTACGTTCCGGCTTATGGCATCGCCCTGATATATAACGGCCTCGACGAACGCGACAAAACTTTGACATGGCTTGAGCGTGCGTTTAAGGAGCGCGACGCGCGGATGATATTTCTAAAAGTTGAGCCGAAATGGAACAATCTGCATTCCGAGCCGCG
>JBDSCV010000258.1:0-18246 GCA_039920905.1 Pyrinomonadaceae bacterium | reverse complement strand
GCCAAATTCGTCCGCATTACATCCGCCGGTCTACGCGAATCGCACGTCCACGACGTAATTATCACCAAAGAGGCACCGAATTACCGGATCGAGTCGTAGTAAGGATTCCAATAGGAGAAATTTAATGTTTCGTTCAAAACGCATTCAGATTAATCATGCTTTTTTATTGTTTATCACGGTCATCATTCTGACACTTATACCCGAACTGCTAATAGCCCAACAATTCAACCAGAACACGTTTGGCGAAATGCAGTGGAGGATGATCGGGCCGTTTCGTGGCGGGCGTGTGAATGCGGTGAGCGGCGTTCCCGGGCAGCCGAATACATTCTATTTTGGCTCGGTCGGCGGCGGTTTATGGAAATCGGGAAACTCCGGACGAACTTGGACGCCTATATTTGACGATCAGAAAATCGCCTCGATAGGCGCGATCGGCGTCGCGGCGTCGAGCCCGGGAACCGTCTACGTCGGAACCGGTGAGGCGGACATGCGTTCCCAGCAAACGTTTGGCGACGGCATGTATAAAACGACCGACGGCGGCAAAGCGTGGACACATATCGGCCTCGAAAACACCAGGCAGATTGGCCGCGTAGCGGTGGATCCAAAGAATCCAAATATCGTTTTTGTCGCTGCACTCGGACTCGTTTACGGACCCAATCCCGATCGCGGGATCTTTCGCTCTAAGGACGGCGGGGCGACCTGGACGAAGGTGCTTTTTAAGAATGAAAATGTCGGTGCCATCGATGTCGTGATCGACCCGACGAATTCGCAGATCGTTTACGCGACACTTTGGAGCACGCGGCGTCCGCCGTGGAGCATCTATCCACCGAGCTACGGCGCGGGCGGCGGCATCTTCAAATCAATTGACGGTGGCACGACCTGGAAAGCAACGGACGCCGGAATACCGGTCGAGGGTCAGGGCCGTATTGGATTGGCAGTTTCATCGACAAACCCAAAACGTATCTACGCGATTGTGGACGCGACAAAAGGCGGTCTCTACCGTTCAGACGACGCTGGAGCGACCTGGACGCTTATTAACGAGCAAAAACGAATCTGGGGACGCGGCTGGTATTTTTGCAAGGTCACGGTCGATCCGAAAAACGCGGACATCGTTTATGTTTCGAACACATCCGTTTACAAATCGACGGACGGCGGTAAGACCATGACCGCCATCAAAGGTGCTCCGGGCGGTGACGATTATCACCAGCTATGGATATGCCCCGACGACCCGAACAGGATGATTCTGGCGAGCGACCAAGGTGCGGTTGTCACCGAGGACGGTGCAGCGACGTGGAGTTCGTGGTACAACCAGCCGATCGCACAGGTTTACAATGTTGCGACCGATTACCGCTTTCCCTATTGGGCGACGGGTTCGCAGCAGGACAGCGGTGCTGTAGCCGTACTGACGCGGAGCAATCACGCCGAGATCTCTAATCGCGATTGGGAACCGGCTTGTGCCGGAGGTGAATCCGGCTATACTGCTCCCGACCCGCTTCATCCGAATATTTTGTACGGCGGCACCGTCACACGATGTAATGTTATTACTGGCGAAGAGGTCAATGTTTCGCCGGGACGCACAATGACCGTCCCGGCGCGTCATACCTGGAGTCTGCCGTTGGTCTTCTCTGAGGCGGATCCGCACGCACTTTATTTCAGCAATCAATTTCTTTTCAAGACGACAAACGGCGGCGATAGTTGGGATCAGATTAGTCAGGATATGACGCGCGAGGACCCGGGCGTGCCGCCAAATCTTGACGAAACGACCACAAAGGACGCTCCGGCGGACAAACGCCGCGGTGTTATCTATTCAATAGCTCCGTCACCTCTGCGCTCATCAACATTGTGGATCGGCACCGACGACGGGCTGATACACGTGACAAATGACGACGGCAAAACGTGGACAAATGTCACGCCTCCGGTTCTCACTGCGTGGAGCAAGGTCGTGATGCTCATCGCTTCACATTTTGATGTTAATGAGGCATTTGCCGCCATCGACCGCCACCGCCTGACGGACAACGAGCCTTACATCTATCGCACACGCGACGCGGGTAAGACTTGGCAAAAGATAACTAACGGACTGCCAGCGGGCGTCTATATGCAAAATGTGACCGAGGACACGCAGCGAAAAGGACTGCTGTTTTGCGGCACCGAGCTAAGCGCATTTGTGTCGTTCAACGACGGCGACGAGTGGCAGCCGCTGCAGCTCAACCTGCCGCATGTCTCGATGCGGGATCTACAGGTAAAAGACAATGACCTCGTCGTTGCGACTCACGGGCGTGGATTCTGGGTCCTCGACGACATTACGCCGTTGAGGCAGATCACCGCCGAAATGATAAGCTCAGACGCATTTCTATTCGCTCCTGAGGCCGCTTACAATTTGCCGCAACCGACCGAAAACGGTACGCCTCAGCCGCGCGATGAGCCGCTCGCCGACAATCAGCCATACGGAGCGATCCTCGATTACTATTTAGGATCAAAGACGAGCGGCCCCGTCATGCTCGAAATACTAAATCCTGCCGGCGAAACGATAAAGCAATTCTCAAGCGAGGACAAACCAAAAGTCGTTGACCCAAATACACTCGACATTCCGGCTTTTTGGATCAAGACACCGCCGGTTCTTTCCACCGCTCCGGGAATGCACCGCTGGGTCTGGGATCTGCGACCGACGCCGCCACCTGCCCCGGCAGACGCGGGTGCCGGCGGAGGCGGCGATCGGCGTACCTTGTCATCTGTGCTACCTGGAATTTACACCGTAAAACTAACCGTTAGCGGCAAGAGCTTTACGAGATCTTTGTTTGTAAAGATGGATCCCAGGGTGACGCCGTAGATTAGCTAGCAGGAATGAGCCTAAGACAACTTCCTTGCGTGAGGTCCGCATCACTGCTGTAGGTGTTCAGCGGCCAATTCCCATTCCTCATAAAGCGATTTGATCCGGGTTTCGGTTTCAGAGATTTTTTTTGTGACTTCAGCGAGTTTGCCGTAATCTGACGCGACGTGTGGTTTCGACATCTCGCGAGTGAGTTTGGCGACTTCGGACTCGAGATTGGGGAGTTCGGACTCGATCTGTTTAATACGTTTTTCAAGCTGGTTGCGCTGGTTTTTAGACAGAGGATCAGTTTTGGGTTTTTGATCTTTGGTTCTTGGCGATTTTAGGAACCCGGTCGCTGCCGCTCCCGCTTCTGACTTTATTGGCTTGGACTCTGCATCTCCGCGTCTCTGCGGTACAGTATCTGTTGACAGTTTCCAGTCGTGAAACTCAGTATAATTGCCGTCGAAAACTTTTACCGTACCATTCGACTCGAATGAGAGCATAACGCTTGCGATCTTGTCCAGGAAAAACCGGTCGTGGCTAACGGTGATAATCGTGCCGTCGTATTCTTCGAGAGCGTTTTCGAGCGACTCACGGGACGGGATGTCGAGGTGGTTGGTCGGCTCGTCGAGCACAAGCACGTTCTTTTGAGAATAGATCAGCTTCGCGAGGGCGAGCCTTCCCTTTTCACCGCCGGAGAGGGCCGAGACAGCTTTGAATACGTCCTCGCCGATAAAAAGAAACTTGGCCAGAAAGCCGCGGAGCGTTCCATTGTCAGCAAACGGAGCGACGCGGCGAAGCTCCTGAATAACCTCGTTACGAGGTTCGAGGCCTTCCAGGTTTTGCGAATAATAGCCAATATTTACCTTCGTTCCCCAATGTATCTTGCCATCGAGTTCGCGGATATTGCCAAGAATCGTCTTTACCAATGTCGTCTTTCCCGTCCCGTTGCCGCCGATAATGCCGAGAGCATCGCCGCGATGGAGCGAGAAGTTGAGTTTGCTCGCCAGAACCTTCTTTTCGTAGCCAATTGTCAGATCTTCGGCGGTCAGGACATTGTTGCCGGTGCGTTCAACTTGACGCAGGCCAAAATTGCCGCCCGATTTTTCACTCGCGACGGCTTCGATACGTTCCAATCTCGCGAGTAAAGTCCGGCGGGATTTCGCCTGTTTTGTCTTTTGTCCCTCAAGATTTTTACGGATAAACTCCTGTGTTTTGTTGATCTGTGCCTGCTGGTTTTCGTATTCGCGTATCTGCTGCTCGCGGCGGAGTTCGCGCTCCTCCAGATATTTCGAGTAGTTGCCTTTGTAAGTAACTGCCACGCCGCGATCCATCTCGACGATCCGATTTGTCGTGCGGTCAAGAAAATAACGGTCGTGGCTGATGACAACGTAAGTTTTTTCGTAGGTTTTTAGAAACTCTTCTAGCCATTCTACCGCATCAACGTCGAGATGATTGGTCGGCTCGTCGAGCAGAAGAACATCGGCGGATGAGAGCAAGAGACGAACCATTCCCAGACGATTCTTCTGACCGCCCGAGAGTGTACGAACATCGTCCAACCACATCTCGGGCGGAAATCCCATTCCCAAAAGCACGGATTCGGCCTTTGCGGCATAAGAAAATCCGTCAGCGTGCTCGAACGCCGTCTGGAGATCGGCGTATTTGTGAAGTACGGATTCCGAATAATCGGTCTCCATCGTTTTTTCGAGGGAGCGCATTTCGGCTTCCATGTCGTGAATTTCTTTAAAAGCAGAAAGTGCAGCGGTATGAACAGTTTCGGCTTCGCCAAAGTCGACGTGCTGGTCGAGTAGGCCGAGCTTGAGGCCGTTCATCTTAATGACCTCGCCATCGTCAGGGGCTTCCTGACCGGTGACAAGGCGAAAAACGGTCGTCTTTCCCGCGCCGTTTCGACCGACGAGACCGACCTTTTCGTTCGGATTGACCTGAAAAGAGACGCCCTTGAGTATCTCGGTCCCGCCGTACGATTTCCATACATCTGAAAATCTGAACAACATAAGACTCAACTAAAAAGGAAAAAGGTAAAAGGCAAAAATGAAATCTGCCTTTCACCTTAATCTGTTTAACGCGGACGCCAGACTATTACTTATTCGCCGGAGCGTTACCCGCCGGTTTCTCGGCCACAGGTTTGGCCGGAGCATTGGCTGCCGGTTTTGCCGGTGTATTAGCCGCCAGATTAATATTTGCCGGCGCCGCATTGGCATTTGCCGGAGCTGCGTTCGAATTTGCCGGAGCGGCAGTATTGGAATTTGCATCGGTATTAGCAGCCGGGGCAGCACCTGCCGGACGTGCTCCGCTCAATTCATTCGGGTTATCGACGACTTTTCTTGCCAGGAAATTCTCGATCTTAGCTTCATTCATAGCAATCGCCTGATACGAAGCCGCGAGAAGCTGTTTGCGGTTGTCAACCAGCAATTTGTTGATCTGGGGCCGAACGTCCGGGCTTTCGAGCGTCATCGTCTGATCCTTTTCTATCCTCTCTTGCAGCTTAAAGATATAGGCTTTGCCGCTGACGGGGATAGGATTAGTGATCTGCCCGACCGCAAATTGGGGATTCATAAACCCTACTGCATTCTGAGCACCGAAGTTCTGCTTTAGTTCGTCTTCACTCAAATACCCGAGGTCGCCTCCTTGCAACTTGCTGCCGTCTTCGCTGTACTCGCGTGCCAGTGAAGCGAAATCGCTGCCAGGCTGCGAAACCTTCCCGATGATCTCTTTGATCTTTTGGTCAGCCTCGACGTCATTTCTGGTCGTGTCGCCCTGACCGCCGTCGGCCGGATCTATTACGATAGCCGCAAGCCGGACACCGCGTTTCTTGACGAACATCTCTGGATTGCCCTTAAAGAAAGACTCTATCTCGCTGTCTTTTGGAGTTTCGATTCGGCCAGTCACCTTATCGACCAGCTTTTGGATTGCGAGACCTTTTTTAATATTGTCCCGAAATCCTTTATCGTCCAAACCGGCCTGTTTTAACTGTTTGTCAAATTCCTCGGCCGACATACGGCTATCAACTTTTCGTTTGTTGATCTCGACAATGACTTCATCATCGGTTGGAACCATGTTCTCTTTTTCGGCCTTTTGGAACATAACTTCCTGTTCTACAAGCGTTTGAAGAACCTGAAGCCGGGCGGCAGCGAGTTCAAGCGGAGACAGTTTTGTCTCCTGACCCTGTGCCTGCTGTTTGACGCCGCGGTCAACCTCTTCCATGGTGATGACCTTCCCGTTGACCTTAGCCGCCGTTTCGTTCGGATCTACCGATCCAGGCGAGCTATTCGCCGCCGGGCCTCCACAGGCCGTTAAAAAAGCGGCAAAAAATGCCATGACCGCGAGACTCAAGATCCCTTTTCTGTTAATTTGCACGATTGCTTTTACTCCTTTGAACATATCCATCTGTTTCACTTACTTGACTATACCTTATGGTATTTGTTATAAATCTTGTTTCGAGTTTTTCAAAAAACTCTTTTATACCTCGTAAATTTCGAGAGGCAATATTATGGCAAAACGTTGCGACGTATGCGGAAAAGGTCCGCAATTTGGAAATAACGTATCACACGCTAACAACAAGACCCGAAGACGATTTAATCCGAATCTTCAGAGCGTGCGTGTCAGGCTTCCCGCCGGCGGTAACGGACGAATGAAGGTCTGTACCCGCTGTATCAAGGGCGGCAAAATTATCAAAGCTGCTTAAGTCTATTTGAGATACAGCTACTGAGTTGGGGTGCCAAACGCTTGTTGATTCAAGCGTTTGGTTTTTGTTTTAAGCCACACTTAGGCCAGAGCAATACAGTCGATCTCAACCTTAGCATCCCGCGGCAGCCTGGCCGCCTGGACCGTCGCCCTCGCTGGTTTGTTATCGCTAAAGAACCGGCCGTAAACTTCATTCATCTCGACAAAATCGTTCATATCTTCGAGAAAGACCGTTGTCTTTACAACGTTATCGAGGCTCGTTCCGGCGGATTTAAGAACTTCGCTAAGATTCTTAAGAACCTGCTCGGTCTGTTCGCGGACAACGTGTGAAACGAATTCACCCGTAGCCGGATCAATCGGTATTTGCCCTGAACAAAACACCATTCCATTGGCCTTTATCGCCTGTGAATAGGGGCCAATCGCTCCCGGAGCATTCTCGGTTGAAATAATTTCTTTCATGAAAATCTAACTGCCTTATAACTCAAGCAAAACGCGAATTTTAGCAAATTAAGAGGTAAAAGGAAAGTGGACCGGCTGTTTTTGGAAGTTTTTAAGCGTTGACACGTTCGACCGCGATCACGCCTGGCACGTGTTGGATGGCTCCGACGACCTTGTCGAGGTGTTTTTTGTCGAAAACCTCGACTGTCACCTCGATCATGCCGATATCATCTTTTGAAACATTGGCGCGGGCATCGCGGATGCCGGTTTTGATGTCGGCGATCGCGTTTGTAATACCGGCAAGCATCCCGGTGCGGTTTTCGGTGGTCGCAAGCAGTTGGACCGACTGTTTTTGTTCTTTGTCGCTCTTGGCCCATTCAACTTCCACTATACGCTCTTTATTGAGCATCAGCTGCGAGACATTTTTACACCGTTTATTGTGAACAACGATTCCCTTTTCGAGCGAGATATAGCCGATGATCTCCTCGCCGCGAAGCGGGTTACAACATTTGGCGCGATTTATCAGCAGGTTATCGACGCCCTTGACGATTATCGCGTCCTCGCCCATACCGATGAACTTGCGGACGGCTTTCATACCGGTCTTGAGTCGGGTTTCTTTTCTGTCGGGATCGAGTTCGCTAAATTTTTCGGCGCCGAGAAATTTGGCAACGACATTGCGCGGAAGCGTCTTGCCATAACCGACCGATGCAAAAAGATCGTCTGGCCGACTCAGGCCGTATTCATTGCCGATGCGCTTCATCTCGGTGGCATTGTTCAGAAATTTTTTCGGAGAGATGCGGAATCTCTCAGCTTCTTTTTCAAGCAGTTTTCGTCCTATCTCGATAGATTCTGTTCTCTGTTCGAGGGATATCCAATGCCGGATGCGGTTTCGCGCCCTCGAAGTAACGGCATGGCTGAGCCAGTCGCCCGACGGCTTGGAATTTTGCGTCGTCAGAATTTCGACAACATCACCGTTTTGCAGCTCGCTGCGGAGCGGCACAATACGGCTGTTGATCTTTGCACCGGTGCATGTATCACCGACGGCGGAGTGAATCGCGTAGGCAAAATCTATCGGCGTCGAACCGCGCGGCAACGGTATAACCTTGCCCATCGGCGTAAACGCATAAACATCCTTTGGATAAAGGTCGAGTTTCAAAGTCTCGATAAAGTCTTCCGAATCTTCATTATCCTTTGTGTCCGCAACGAGCGGAAGCAGAAGTTTCTCGACCGTTTTACGAAGCTCGTCGAGAGCGTCGTCCTCTTTTTGCTTGCCAAGGCTGCTTTCCTTGTACTTCCAGTGGGCCGCAACGCCCTCCTCGGCCACATGATGCATTTCCTCGGTCCTGATCTGCACCTCGAAGGGTTGGCCGCCATCACCGATCACAGACGTGTGGAGCGACTGGTAGAGGTTGTCACGCGGTATCGCGATCCAGTCCTTAAACCGCTCCGGGATCGGCGTCCAGATATTGTGAACGACGCTCATCGTTAGATAGCAGTATTTCCGGTCGTTTTCAGTGATGATCCGGGCCGCAATCAGATCGTAAACCTGCGAGATCGTGATCTTTTGCTTTTTTAGCTTTTTCCAAAGCGAATATAGACGTTTTACGCGGCCCTGGATCTCAATAAACGGCACTTCGTTTTCTGTCAGGCTTTCGACGATCGTCGCTTTTATCTTTTCGAGTATAGCTTCGAGTTCGGGGCGGCGGGCGTCAACTTCTTTCGCGAGGCGTTTGTATTCCTGCGGGTAGAGATTTTGAAAAGCAAGATCCTCGAGTTCGCTTCGCATCTTACCCATACCGAGTCGATGGGCAATGGGTGCGTAAATATCAAGTGTTTCCTGCGAGATGCGTTCACGTTTCTCCGGTTTGAGAAACTGCATGGTGCGCATATTGTGTAAACGGTCAGCGAGTTTGATGAGAACAACTCTAACATCCGTTATTATCGCCAGCACCATCTTGCGGACATTCTCGGCCTGTTGTTTCTCTTTTGAGAGATCGCTGATGTTTGCAATCTTGGTGAGACCATCAACCAGCAAAGCGATCTCGTCCCCGAAATATGACTTGATCGTCTCTAGATCAACCAGCGTGTCTTCGACAACGTCGTGGAGCAGCCCGGTCGAAACACTCTTTTCGTCGAGGCGCATATCGGCGAGTATCGCCGCAACCTCAAGCGGATGAACAAGATACGGTTCACCCGACGCACGTGTCTGGCCGCGATGATGTAAGGCGGAAAAAAGGTAGGCCCGGCGGATAAGATCGGTATCCGCACCACGCCGGTTTTCCTGAACCTTTTCTATTACATCCTCGATACGAATCATAGATCGAATTGCGAATTAAGAATCAACAATTACGAATTGCAATCCGAAAGTTCGTTTTCGTAATTGATAATTCGTAATTGAAAAAGGCGTTGCTCAATCAATTGTAATTGAGCATCGCCTAAGTTGAAAGAAAAACGGTCCTGTTATTTTATTTGGCGGCGTCTTTATTCGCCTTGTCGCCTTTTTCCTTATTTTCTTTTTTGGCCGTACGTTCGTCGATCTCGGCCTGGAGCTTTTTGACGACATCGCTCAGTTCAACAAAATTCTTTCGGGCCGCATCAGCTTCCTGCTTCAAACGGTCACGATCTGCTGTTTTGCCATCCATATCCGCTATACGCATTGCCTGAATCAGGAGGCTCGCCTTATATGACCGTGCCGATTCGAAGGCCTTAAGAAAATCCTGACTCTTAACCAGCTGATCGTCTTTCAGTCCTTTGATATCGAGTTTTGCCGCGTTCCTAACCTCATCGGTTTCCTGAGCTATGGCCTGATTTATCAAGGCGGTGCCCTCTTCGACGCATTTGACCAAGGTGGCATAATCCTCAGGCTTAGCCGGCTTGACAAACTGAAATGACGGTTTACCATCCTTTGTCACAGTCTTTTTCGTCTGCTCGGTATCGGTTATATCGTTGGCACAGGTATTCTTCTTAGCCGAAAGTGACGTCAGTGCCTCGGCCCGCTGTTCAGGTGGAATGCTGGTGTTATTCGCACGCTTGGTCACCCATGCGAGCCACTCGTCGGTCATTTGCAAATTTTCATAAAGGCTCGCTATCGCCTTGTACGAACTCTGATCGTTCGGGTTTTGCGCAAGTGCCTTTTGATATTCGGAAATTGCCGCTTCTGCCTTGCCTTTATTGGCGCGATCGCCGATATATTCCGAGTGCAGTGTCCGCGCCAGGAAAAGCTGGGCCATCTTACCCTCTACAAATTCCCCATTAGGGTCGCGTTGAGTTGCGTCCCTAAAAAGCTGTTCGGCCTCAGGGAATTTGCGGTCCTTATAGGCTTTTGAGCCGTCAACTAAATTTTTTCGGGCCATGACCCGGTTGTAATACGAGCAGTTTGCCCCTATCAATACTGTTAATGATAAAAGAACAACAACCCCAAAACGAGAGAATCTCATCATTTGACTCCATTCACCGCCGTAAGCCCTCGAATCACCGGTTTTAGGTCACCCGCGTCCGTTCGGCTCTTGGCAAAATTATTCTGTTAAATCATCGATCTGAAGACCGATCGGCGACGCACCCACGGATTTTGCGGCGTCAATCACCTTAACCACATCGCCGTACCTGACCGATTTTGGCGATTTGATAAAAATGGTCTTTTCAACCTCGTTGGAATTTTCGCGGAGAACGCCGTTATTTTCCCTTTCCTTAAAGATCTCACGAAGTCTATTAGAGAGCTTATCGGTATCCGAGACGTCGCCAAAAGGTTCGTTGTTAAGAGTAATGCCCTTGGTCTCTTTGCTTATCGCGACAACTAATGTAAGCGGATTAGGCTTAACATTGGTCTGTATCTCGTCCTTTGGCTCTGCCGGCACCTTAGCCTCAAATCGGCTTGGTTTCAAAGGCGTGATGACCATAAAGATGATGATGAGCACGAGCAGCACATCGATCAACGGTGTTACGTTAATGGTCGGCTTGGCATCGCCGCCGCTGCCGCCTGTAGACATTCCCATATCTTTATCCTTCCTAACGATCTACGCTAAGTACGCAGATACGTACTATTTAGGGGCCTCAACGCCCTTTTTCTTGTCAGCGACCAAACCGATCTTATCGATGTCCTGCTTACGGATCGTCTCGATCGCCTGAACGACACGCCCGTAATCGACATCGACACCGCTCTTGATGTATACGATACGTTTTTCCGGCATTTTTCCTTCCATCCGCCGTTTAATAACATCGCCAAGAGCGTCGAGCGGAAACTGTTCCTTTCCGATATAAAAGTTACTATTGTCAGGAATAGCTATGATCACCGACGTATCTTTCGCAATATCCCCGTCTTCATCGGGGCTTATCATATCGCGCGGAAGATTTACGGAAACTCCTGATTGAAGCAGCGGTGTAACGATCATAAAGATGATCAAAAGCACCAGCATGACGTCAACCATCGGAGTTACGTTAATATCCGAATTGTATTCGGTCGTTCCACCAACTTGTCCAGCCATTACAGTATTTCTCCTGATTGGTCAAAAAAAGAAAAGCGGGTTCCTAGCCGCGAAGAGCTTTCGAACGCTGCTTGATAAAGTAGTCAACCAATTCCGAAGCTGAGTTCTCCATTTCGACGCTAAAACTCGTCACCTTGCTGGTGAAATAGTTAAAGAGCCAAACTGCAGGAATGGCTACGAGAATACCAAAAGCAGTCGCAACCAAAGCTTCGGCGATAGCTCCGCCAACCGCTCCGATTCCGGCGTTTTCATTTGTCTTCAACGCCTGAAACGCCCCGATGATACCGACCACAGTTCCGAACAAACCGACGAAAGGTGCAGTAGAACCAACGGTGGCGAGCCCGGAAAGGCCGCGCTTGAGCTCAGCGGTCTTAACAGCGATCGCCCGGTCAAGGGCACGTTTCGATGCCTCCATTTCGTCAGCCGAGATGTCGGTATTGCCCTGATGAGCGGCAAATTCTTTCAAGCCCGACGAAACAACCATCGCAAGGTGCGAATCCTTGTGTCTGTCGCCAATATTGATGGCTTCATCAATGTTGCTGTTTTTCAAAGCCTGAGCGACTTTCGGCGCGTACTGACGCGATTGGGTCTTTGCCTTACTGTATGTAAGCCATCGTTCGATGCCGACCGCGATCATATAGACCGATTCGATCAACAGAGTGATGATAACGCCCCAACCCGGGATCGTCAGGCTCTTTGCGATATCGTAAATGCCAAACGAAACTCCTTCGTTAGCAAACATCAAGTAAAAGCCCGAAATATCCGTAGCGATCAGGCTGCCTAAAAATGTCATGGTTTTTCCTCCAAAAAAATCAAAATTTGATAATTGCGTTAGCTAGTATTTTGCGGGAACCGATATGAAATATCAATTCCCGCATAACCAGAAGTCCCTTACGGAACAAAATTATAAGTGATCACGCCCGAAACCTTAACGGCCTGGCCGGATAAAAGCGTCGGGCTAAATCGTGCACCGCGGGCCGCGCCTTCGGCGGCCGCACGCAGCAGCGGATGGCCGCTGACGGCACTTGCCGATATAACACTACCGCTCTCACTGATCAAAACCTGGACGCTGACCGCACCGCCAGCCCGAACCGCTCGGGCCGCAGCCGGATATGCCGGTTTTGGCAAGCTCGTCGCCTTACCATTTAGCACACCGCCAGAAACAGTCTTTGGTACGGGTTTTGGCGTGGCCTTTGGTGGCGGCGGGGGCTCGTCTCCGCCGGTTGTGTCGGTTCCGGTTCCAGTCGAAAGACCAGCAGTTCCACCACTGTCAACCACACGGGCAACGCCCGGGTCAACTCTTGCCCCAGTATCAGAGTCCGTATTACCGACCATTGTTAAACGATCCGGGCGGACGGCCTTGACCGTATTTTGAACGGTGCTGATCTTGTCCGGGATCTTTGGTGACGAATCCATACTCTGGATCAGTTCTTTGCGGACATCGACATCCGGCTGTTTTTGTTCCGGCTTTTTCTCAGGCTCCGGCGGCGGCTCTTCGTCGGGTACCGGCACGGGTGCCACGAGGGTCGTCAGCGACAGATCATCGCCTCCCATACCAAAGTCTTTTCCAAAGAGGCTGACGGTCCACATGGTTAATAGGCTTAAAACGGCCAGGGCCGCTATCCCGAATATAAATTTACTTCTCCGGCTATTCTCAGCCGAGTTACTTTTAGATTCAACTAATTGATCAAGCATCTTAATTCCTCCCTTTTTCCGGTGCCAATATAGGTCAAGGGTTACGAAACTTACTATTGCACTAGATGATGGTGATGAATCCGCAAGTTGTAATCTCAATCTAACAAGGTGTGATTACAACCAGGATTATTTATCTTTAACTTCCCTTTATCATAAGTGATGGACTGACTTTCTAAGGGTCATTCACGCACAAGTACTACGAATTCCGCTCCCGATTTTCAAGGTCTAATCCGGAACAAAGCAGAAGCAAAGCATTTTAATTGACCAGCAACGAGTTGAAGTCTAAAAGTTTAAATATCGAAAGTCAAGAATAAAGGTTTGTTTTCCTGCAAATCTAACTTTTTTTCAAACTTATTTCGAGCTTAACGCGTCACCGGACGCCGGGTCACGGTGCGACGCGATGAGGATGCCAGTTTCTCGCCGATCTGGGGGACCAGTATTTCTTTAACGCGCGAATCGCCGAGCTTATTCTGCCACCAAATAGCGATTGGGCTCGCAATGGCGATGGTCGAATACGTTCCAAGGATCACACCGACAAGCAAAGCCAGCGAGAAACTCTTCAACACCTCGCCGCCAAACAATACCAAGGCCAAAACTGATAATAGTACGAGGCCCGAGGTAATGATGGTTCGCGAAAGCGTCTGATTGATCGACGCATTTGTGATGTTAAATAACGAATCCGTCCGGTTGAGGGAAAGGTTCTCTCGAACGCGGTCGAAGATAACAATTGAGTCGTTAACCGAAAATCCGACGATCGTCAGGATCGCCGCGATAACAGTAAGATTGATCTCCCATTGAAAGACCGAAAAGAATGCCAAGACCATCAGCACATCGTGAAACACGGCAATAACCGCACCCGCCGCGTATGTCCAGTCATAACGGAACGCTATAAACAGCAAGATACCTATCAAGCCAAAGAGCGTCGCCGTCACAGCCTGATTACGAAGTTTTGAACCGGCGACGGCACCAACTGAATCAGTTCCGACGATCTTGTAAACTGCATCCGGCGAGGCATCAAGGGCTTGTTCGCCCTCGGCCTCTTTGCCAAATGTATCGAGCGCCTGTTTAACGGTATTACGCCCGGCCTGAACCTGTGCGGCAACGACCGTATCCTTTCCCTGCTCATTCGCAGGTGCGGCCTCAGTCGTTTCACCCGCATTCTCGACAAGGGGAATCTTGATCAACACCTCGTCAGGTTTATCGGTCGAAGCCTGAATGACCGGATCGCCAACACCGGCATCATGCAGGGCACCCCTGAGATCGTCATCACTCGGCCTCTGCCCTTTAAACTTCGCCACGATAACTGTGCCGCCCTTAAAATCTACACCCAGATTAAATGCCTCAGTGCCGCCCGGCGTGTACTGGCGTCCGATCGTGGAAACGAGCCCCGAGAGCATAATAAATATGGAAAACGCGATAAAGATCTTGCGCTTGCCGAGCCAATCAATGTGGATATTCTGAAACAAATTAAACATCTTTCTAGTTCAACAACTTAAATACTGAGTTTCTGCATGTCCGGGTTCCGGGCCAGCTCCCATTTGAAGATGGTCCGCGATACAAACACCGCTGTGAACAGATTGATCAACAGTCCGAGGATCAATGTCACCGCAAAACCTTTGATCGGCCCCGAACCGGTCATATATAGAATGACGGACGAAATGATCGTCGTGATGTGGGTGTCGATGATCGTGACAAATGCCCGGTCAAAGCCGAGACTGATTGACTCAGGAACAGAAAATCCGAGCCGGATCTCTTCCCTAATACGCTCGAAGATCAGCACATTTGAGTCCACCGCCATGCCGATGCCCAGGATAAGGCCAGCGATACCCGGCAGCGTCAGAGTCGAGCCGAATACGATCAGGGCAGCAACCGTAAGGATCATGTTCAGAGACAGGGCGATAACGGCATTTACACCGGAACCGCGGTAATAAAACAGCATGAACAAAACAACGAGTACCAACCCTCCGATCGAAGCAGAAACGCCCGCCCTGATCGAATCTGCTCCAAGGCTGGGGCCTACCGTTCGCTCCTCTTGATACTCGATACCAGCCGGCAAGGCTCCCGATTTCAATGTCAAAGCGAGGTCGTCGGCGGTGTTCTTAGTGAAACGGCCTGAGATCTCACCCGAATCAAAGATCTGCGATTTTATATAAGCAGCCGACTTAACTTCATCGTTGAGGACAACGGCCATGTAATTGCCAATGTTCTTTCCGGTCCAATCCCCAAATTTCTGAGCGCCGGACGGCTTAAAGGAAAATGAGATTTGGTAATCGCTGCCGCCGCCTTTACCCTGAATCGCCGCAGCGTCGCGTAGTTCACTCCCGTCAACGACAGCCGGATTCTCGACTACTACGTATTGTTTTGGCGTCGTGTCCGCAGAAGGCGTCGGCGACGCCTTAGCTGTTTCGTCACGGTCCGCATAGACCAAAACTTTCCGTGTCAAGGATTCCTTGCCGCCTATCGACTGTAAAGCCGCCTCCTTCGTTGGATAAATTTGGACGGGAGCAGGGTTGGGCGGGCTGACGATCTTCATCAGTTCGAGCCGCGATTCCCCTTTTACAAGTTCCTTTACACGTTCCGGATTCTCGACACCGGGCATCTGCAAAAGAATTTGACCGGAATCGGACGCCCCCTGTCTCTGGAGCGTAGGCTCTTTGACGCCATATGCATTGATACGGCTGTCGATGATTCTATATGCCTGATCGGTTGCTTGTTCCTTCAATTTAGCCTGTGTCTGTTTCGACAATGACCACGTTATCGAATTTCCGCTGACCGATTCAGTCCAATTCGAAAAATCAACCTTCTTTTTTACAGCATCCAAGACCGCTGATGCCTTTGCAGGATCAGAAACATTTAGCGTGATCGAATAATTTCCGTTCTCTGCGATGTATGTGGCGTCCGTGGTCCCCAGTGGTTGGCCACCCTCATCCTTTGCCTCTTTTGCTGCGAGAAGGGCCGCACTTTCGTTATTCTCAGTGAGGCGCTTGAGGTATTCCTCGGTTTTGACACGCATCAGAAGGTGCGAGCCGCCCTTGAGGTCAAGGCCGAGATTGATATTATGGGCGAGATTATCCTTAACACCCTGCGCCGTGAAATCGCTCGTGTTCGGCGCACGACGCGGTCCGAAAACAAGATAGATCCCGACAATCGTAATGACGACGATTATCGCCGTTCTGATCCATAGAGAGGTATTCTTCATAAAAAGGTTAATTGTCAATCATAAACTGTTAATAGTGTCTACCAACTAAATTCCTATTAACTCATCACTACTAACGATCTATTGCTCCGCTTTTTTGCCGACAACGGCGCTTTTTCCTACTTCGAGAAACGATTTTTCGGCGCTTTGTATAATAAAACTGGTGTCTCTCACTTCCTTGATCGTGCCAATGATGCCGCCGGTGGTGACAACTTCGTCATTCATCTTTAGCTGAGTGATCATTTTCTGAAGTTGCTGCTTCTGCTTCTTTTGAGGCAGGATGACGAGAAAGTAAAAAATCCCGAAAATAAATACGAATGGTAACAGTGTCCAAATTATGCTGCTGCCGCCCGCTGCGTCCTGAAACAGAAAAAGGTAAATATTCATTGTAATTTATGCCTTAAGACAAAAGGAAAATAATATACATTTAGGCGTCTTTAATCAACCGACGGCGGCATCGTTATCTTTGAGGCGGTTCAAAAAATCTTTTCTGAACGTTTGAAAGGTCGATAATTTGATCGCTTCCCTTGCCTGCCGCATCGTATTTAGAAAGAACGCGACGTTGTGATGCGAGATCATTATCGCCGCCGTCATTTCGCCCGCCTGATACAGATGACGCAAGTATCCGAGCGAATAGCGGCGGCAAACCGAGCAATTACAATTGGGATCAAGCGGACGGTCGTCGGTGGCAAATTTAGCGTTGCGGATGTTGAGTTTGCCATGTGAGGTAAACGCGCTGCCGGTCCGCCCGTTTCGCGTCGGGATCACGCAGTCAAACATATCAACGCCGCAATTGACCGCCTCGATCAGATCCTCCGGCGTCCCGACGCCCATTAAATATCTCGGCGCGTCCACCGGCATTTGCGGGGCGAGAAAATCGAGAACCTCATACATAACAGACTTTTCCTCGCCGACGCTCAATCCGCCGATGGCATAACCATCAAATCCGATCTCAAGTGTGCGGTCAAGGCTTTCTTTTCTTAGGTCGAGGTGTCCCGCACCTTGGATGATGCCAAAAAGGGCCTGACGGCCCGACAAGGCAGAAACGCCCGCGTTAGCGGATGGCATCGACTCTATAGACAACGACCCATAGTTTTCCGAAAGGCCGTTACTCAACCCGGTCGTTCCCCCCGCTAACGCGAACGGTTCTGCCTGAAGGCTGTCAAACCTAACTTTCGACCGTCCGGCCCATCGCGCGGTCATCTCAAGACTCGCCTTTGTCGCGTCAAATCCGGCATCTCCGGGCGGGCATTCGTCAAAAACCATCACGATCTCGGATCCAAGCGCGGCCTGAATCTCCATCGAAATCTCTGGCGATAAAAACTGTTTGCTGCCATCGAGATGGGATTGAAACTCAACGCCCTCTTCGGTCAACTTTCGCATATTGGTTAGCGAAAAAACCTGAAAGCCGCCTGAATCAGTGAGGAATGAGCGGTTCCACGAGGTAAATTTATGCAAACCGCGCATTTTCCGGATCGTATCGACGCCGGGGCGCAAAAAAAGATGATATGTGTTGCCGAGAATTATGCGGGCATCGAGATCCTCCTCGAGCCACTCAAAACGAATGCCCTTGACCGAGCCCTGCGTCCCGACGGGCATAAAAACAGGCGTCTCAATGATAGAACGCCGCGTTTTTAATATCCCCGCACGAGCCTCACCGTCACTCGCGGTCACTTTCCAGTCAATTGGTCTCGTCATTAAATAATTTATGGCCGCAAAAAGGCGCAAAAAGCGCAAATAAATCCTTATTCTTGATTTTGCGATTTTTGCGCCTTTTGCGGCTAATTTCGCTTTCCTCTTTTGAGGCTATTTCCTCTTCCCGATCAGCGACCATATGTCAGGTGCTCCAACAGCAGTTTCTGAAACGATCTTGCCATCTTCATTCACGAGTACAGCCGAAGGAGTGCCGTACATACCAAACCCAG
>JBDSCV010000257.1:0-9785 GCA_039920905.1 Pyrinomonadaceae bacterium | reverse complement strand
AAATCCATCAACCCGAGCGGCAGACCGCCGGAAGCGAGCAGTTCGAGCGTTCCATCGGCGCGCCCGATTAGCGGCGGGTTGTGGCCAGCATTGATGAAGGTAAGATTACCGGTTGCCGGTTCAAGTTCCGCAACAAACAGCGTGATAAAACGGTTCGCTGGGGTGTTTTCGGCAAGATAGATATTAACTGATGTTACAAGCTGGTCGAGCGGTGTTTTTGCCGCTACTTGTCCGTGGACAGCGGCGTGAAGGCTCGACATCAAAAGCGATGCAGAGGTTCCTTTGCCCGAAACATCGCCAAGGGCAACAAGCATGGTTCCGTCGTGCCGCGGGATAAAATCGTAGTAGTCGCCCCCGATCTCGTAGCACGAGAATGAAATTCCCTGAAAGTCATACCCTTCGACGATCGGCGGCCCATCGGGCTGAAAACGTTGCTGTATCTCAGTGGCAAGTTCCAGTTCCCTTTCCATGCGTTCCCGGGTGATGCGTTCATCGAGGAGACTGGCGTTTTCGACACGGATCGATGCAACCGACGCTAACGTCGTTAGAATATCCAGATGCTCACTCGAAAACGTCGCCTGATGTGTCGGCGAGTCGGCATAAATAAGACCGAAAACGTGGCGTTCGTCAACGCTCAACGGAACAGCAAGCACCGAGCGAATTCCCTGCAAGATAATCGTCTGGCTTGCAAAGCGGGGATCCTGTTGGGCATCCGACGTGAGAACCGATTTGCCGTTCTCAATTACCTCGGTCATGATCGCGCGGCTAATACGGACCTCGTCGATCTGTATGTCGCTACCCCGCGTGCGTGCGACCTTTATCTCCATTTCGGTTCCGGCTTTTTCGTCCCGAAGCATAACAACTACGCGTTCGGCCGGGACAGCGTCAAAAACCAGAGTGGCGACCTGATCGAGAGTGTCATCCAGACCGCTCGATGAAAGAAGTGCGATGCCAACCTTGCTGATCAGTCCCAAAAGATCTGCGCGGCTCGTTAAAGACGAGTCGAAAATCTCGCTTGTTGGGTTGCGGCGGCCTGCTAATGCGATGGTGGTTGACGGATCGAGAGCCTCCGTGCCTTCAGAGATAAGGGTCGCACTGCTGGTCTTTGCGGCTACAATGTCACTCTCGAATACGATTTTCGTTTCACCGATCTGGACCTCGCTTCCTGTAAAAAGCGGCAGCATCGTTAAAACCGAATTACCATTTAACCGCGTGCCGTTGGCTGATCCAAGGTCGTGCAGCCAGTAGGCATCGCCTTCCTGTCTGATTTCGACGTGCAGTCGGGATGCGAAAGCATCGGGAATACAAACATCGCTTCGGGCCGAGCGTCCGATCGTTGTCCGCAGCCGTGTGAGCGGAAAGTTATCCGCGTTTCCGTTTGGATGATTGACGACCAAATGAGCCATATAGCTAATTACACCTGAGTTTTACGCCCACTAACCACTATCGTTCCCGCAATAAAATCGTGAAGCGAACGCCCGCTCGTATTTACCGCTGAGATCAGAAAACCGAGCCCCAAAGTCAAAATTGTGGCAAAATAGCCCAAAATATTTCTCTTCACTAATCCGATAAGAGCAACCGGGCTACCGTCCAGATTTAGGATCGTCAGTCCGGCCACCATTTTGCCTAAAGTCTGTCCTCTAATTAGAGGAAGAAGCAAAAAGTTAATGAGAAAGAGTATGATACCGAGGACCCAAACTGTAGTGCCAATAGTAGTGGATCCGCTTTCACTAAGCAGTTTGCAAAAAACCAGCCATCCCACCGGAGGAGTGAGCAAAACTATGTAATCGATGCACAATGCGGCACATCGCAAAAAAAATGGTGCCCTCAGTGCCCTCGGCGAAAAGTTTATGATCGCCTCTGTTCCAGAGGGTCTGTTTGGCGAAATTACACGCTGTGATAATGAAGACATAGGTAGTTATTGAGTGTTACCCCATCAGAAAATACAAAGTCGTATCACCCAAGCGCAGACGGTCGCCACTGGCCAGCGCATGCGGTTGGCGTGGCTGCAATCGGCGTGAATCGCTAACGCCCGCCAAGAGAATGGTCCCGTTTGACGATCCGAGATCCTCGACCATAAAGGTTCCGCCCTCGCGCCAAATCCTGGCATGTCGCCTTGAAATTTTGGTCTGCGGGTCATACTTAGAAAGATCTACCTCTGGAAAAATGTTTGACTGCGGGTCGCGGCGTCCAAGCAAGTTTTCATTCTTTTCAAGCGAATAAACCGGTGTGTCGAGTTCGCCGGTCCCCTCGATCATAAGTTTCGCGGTCGCCCCCGAACGCGAATATATCTCGGCATGAACGCCTTGCTGAGCTATTGGCTGTTTCGCACCGCAAAATGCGCAGAATAGGTCGGTCGCAACGATTCGCTGCCCGCAAAAGCCACAAAATACGCTTTGATTGGCAAGACTGACCGCCGCCGGAGCCTCGGTCACGCCAAAGGTGATGTTACCGTTTTTTTGATCTTCGAGATGGTCTGCTAACGTCCGTCGCATTTCTGCCGCCGAGCTAAAACGGCTGTCCGCGTTGTATTCCACCGAACACATCAAAATGCGCTCCATCTGATCGGATAACTGCGAGTTTATTTGACGCGGGCGCGGATTTTTTTGGAAATCAAAGATCAACAGCGGATTGTTTTGCGGATCGGCACCGGTAAGTAGATGAAACATTGTCGAACCGAGACTGTAAATATCTGACCGCGGTTCGACCTGGCCCGAAAAAAGCTCCGGCGGCGCATAGCCCATCGTGCCAACGGCGGTAACGCCTTTTTCCTGCGCCTGATCTATCGATCGGGCAATACCAAAATCAATAAGCATGACGCGGCCGGTGCTGGCATCGAGCATGATGTTTGACGGTTTCAAATCGCGATAAACAATCGTCGTCGGCAACCCGTGAAGATAGGCAAGGACATCCGCGATCTGGAGTGACCATTCGGTGACTGTCTTTTCGTCAAGGCGGCCTCCGGGAGCGGCTCTCAACCGAGTCGCAAGATCGCCGCCGGAGATGTACTTCATCACCAGGTAAAAGCGGCCTTCCGCGTCGTCAAAAAAATAATCGTAAATGGTTGGAATCGACGGATGATCGAGCGTCGATAGGATCGTCGATTCGCGTTTGAAGTCTTCGATCGCCTTATTTTGCTGTTCTTCCTCGATGCTCGACTGAACCATTTCCTTGACCGCGCGTTCGACGCCGCCGAGATTTTGGTCGCTGGCGAGATAAACGGCTCCCATACCGCCGCCGCCGATCTTTCGAACGATCTGATAACGATTGTTTAATTGAGTTCCCTCGGATAAAGGTTTGAGGCCCGGTCTTTTTCCGTCGGTTTCGCCGCCAATCGGATGTGCAGTTTCACTAATGGCCGATGTTTCGGGTGAACTAACTTCGGCGTCAGAAGTTGGTTCTGCGAAATCATTTGTGTCTATTTTTTCTTCGCCGTTTGCGGTGTCTGGCGTCTCAATATCTGTCCCTTCTTCGTGAAACTCACTCACCACCAAATCGGCTGAGACTTTCTTAACTGTCATTTCCTCCGAACTATTCTCAGGCGTAGCCGACGCCTGCGCGGATTCGCAAGTTGGACATAATTCTTCATTTTCAGCGGTTTCGACGCCGCATTCTCGACAGAGGGGCATTTTTTGTTTTCGAGACTCAATCTAGTGCGTTATCTGGAAACGCAAAAATGTCTTTCCGACAATGACTTCGTCACCGTCATTTAATAGCTGAGCGTTCCCTGGCAGCAGCCTGCGTCCACGATTTACATAGGTTCCGTTTGTGGAGCCGAGATCTTCAATAAAATACGATCCGTTGTTACGGACTATGCGTGCATGTCGTCGCGAAACCTTCGCATCCGAATCATGTGCGTCGAGATCGACATCAGGGAATATTCCGTTGTCAGCGTCCCATCGTCCTATCGTCGATTCATCGTTAACCAGCCTAAACTCAGTTCCGGGTAAATCACCGCGTTCGATGGTCAAAGCCGAATGAGCGACGCCCGATCCAGGATTTTTTTCACTAGACACAGAAGGCACATCCTCAGGCTCAAAAATAATGGGCAACGGAACACCAACCGATGTTACGCTCGATGGACGCGAAACCGAATTCAAAGGTTGAGGCGGCACATACGCCGGCGGCTGAGGGTATTCAGCAGAATAAGCCGCAACCAATCTGCTTCCACATTCGTCGCAAAAGCGTGACGTATCAATATTTGCCGTCTGGCATGCTGGACATCTGATCATTTTCTTTTTACGCGCTAATTTTCTGGATCAACTGACCCGACATTTACGTTGCAACATTTTACCCTCTACTTCACCATACGTAAATCGTAATTCTACCTCATATTTACGTCAAACGCTTAATGTTGGTTCAAAAGGATTTTACATTAAACTTTCGTGAGCGACGTTTTTGAAACAATGGCGAAAAATCCGTCGTAATACCCGTTTGATACGACAGATCCAATAGCAGGTTATTACTCTGATTTAGACATTTTTTCTTGAGAGGAACAGAAATATATGGCATTGAGCCGTAAAACAAAGATCATTGGCGGCTTCGTGGCGGTCGTTTTACTAGCGATCATCATTATCGGAAGCGTTCTTGCCACGCGAACCGACGCTCCGGAGGTAACCCTTGTAAAGATCGAGACCCGCAAAGAATTGCGTTCGACGGTTACGTCTTCGGGTGAGGTCAGGCCGATCCAGTTTATGAACCTGACCAGCGAAGTTCAAGGCCGGATCGAAGAGATCTACGTAAAAGAGGGCGATCAGGTTACAAAGGGCCAGCCGCTCGTTCGTCTCGACCCAAACCAACTTCAGTCAAACACCGATGCCCAATTGGCGGCACTACAGACCGCTCAGTCAGACGTCCAGTCCACGCAAACCCAAGTCACTGCTGCCCAAAATCAGCTTTCCCAAGCCCAGCAATCCTTAAATGCATCCGACGTTTCGATCAGCGCGGCCCGGCAGAATGTGGTCACCGCCCAAACAGATGTTGATCGGGCTCAAGTTGTTGTCAATACCGCACAGCGTGAGGCCAATAGAAATGCCCAGCTTCTCGAATCAGGTGTAATTTCAAAATTTGAATACGATCAAAAGAAAGATCAGCTTGAGACGGCTCAGGTCGATCTTCGTAATGCAAAAGCCCGACTCGAATCGCAGAAAATCGCGGTTAACGAAGCGATTGCGAGACGTAATCAGCAGGCAGCTGCCGTAAAAGATGCTCGCCGTGCGGTTGATACAGCAGCTATTAACGTCCAAACCAGCCAGTCGCGGGCAAATCAACAGGCCGCATCGTTACGCGGTACAAAAAGCCAACGTGACAAGACGATGCAGTACGCCCCGATCAACGGCGTTATTGCCGAGATACCGTCAAAGGTGGGCACGTTTGCGGTTGCGGGCCTATCAACGACGGCACTCTTGACGATTGCTGACATGTCCTCGATCAATGTGGAGGTTAAGGTTGACGAAACGTCGATTGATAAGGTCGAGGTCGGCCAAAAGGCGAAAATTAAGGTTGATGCTTTTGGTGATAAAGAGATCACCGGTGAAGTAATTCAGAAAACACCACTAGCCGTTGGAAAATCCCAAACGAGCGGTGGGCTTTCGACAAACATTAACGTTCAGGAAGCGAAGGAGTTTCGCGTGGTGATCGAAATGAAAGATCTCCCCGAAGATGTCCGGGCGGGTCTGCGTCCCGGTATGAGTGCTACGGCAGAGATCACAACGAAGATCGTAAATGATGTGATCGCCGTGCCCCTTCAGGCGGTTATAGAGAAAAAGCCCGACGGTCAGCCTTCGCCGACAATTCAGGGCGATGTTCCGGCACCGGGTGAAAAGCCAAAAATGATCACCGGTGTCTATATTCTTGACGGAAATAAGGCCAAGTTCGTGGAAGTTACGACAGGCATAATTGGCGAATCCGACAGACAGATCATCACCGGTTTAAATGCGGGCGACGAAGTGATCACCGGCCCAAGCCGAGTTCTTAACACCCTGAAAGAAGGGGCAATCGTTAAAAAACAGACTAAGAAAGAGGGCGAGGCCGCTAATAAGCCTTAGTTATGTATAGATCTATGGAAGAAGAAAACGGCAACGGCAAATCGCCGGAATCGCCTTCCGCGTCGAGGGGCGAAGCGTTGATAAGCATGAGGACCATCTGGAAAACTTACCAGATGGGCACGGAGGAGCTTCATGCGCTTCGTGATGTTTCTTTTGAGGTCAAAAGGAACGAGTATCTTGCGATCATCGGCCCATCGGGTTCCGGGAAATCAACATTGATGAATTTGATCGGCTGTCTTGATTCTCCGTCAAAGGGTGAATATTGGATAAATGGCAATCTTGTCTCGGAAATGTCCGACGATGAGCTTGCCCGTATCCGGAACAAAGAGATCGGCTTTGTCTTTCAGACCTTTAACCTTTTGGCTCGTGCGACCGCATTGCATAACGTTGAGCTTCCGCTTATTTACGCCGGGATGCGCGCCGGGCCGCGCCACGATCAAGCCCAGGCCGCATTAGCCTCGGTCGAACTCGGCGACCGCGTCACACACCGCCCGAACGAACTCTCTGGCGGCCAGCGTCAGCGTGTCGCTATCGCCCGTGCGCTGGTTAATAACCCGTCGATACTTTTAGCGGATGAGCCAACAGGAGCTCTCGATTCAAAAACAAGCGTTGAGATAATGCACCTTTTTGAAAAGCTGCACTCAGATGGCAATACCATCATTCTCGTCACACACGAACCCGATATCGCCGCCCGCGCACATCGCGTTATCACTATCCGAGACGGCCTTATCGAAAAAGACGAGCGCCTCAAATAGTACGCCGCATTTCGTCACCAAGCACCGCTTCGTTAAACTCTTTGGCAGGCGGTAACGTATTAACAGCGTTTATTTGAGATGAATTTTTCCGAAACCCTAAAACTTGCTTTTTCGGCGATCTGGGCACACAAGCTGCGGTCGTTCCTTACGTTGTTGGGAATGATCATCGGCGTGACGGCGTTTATGGTCGTGCTCTCGCTGCTGCAGGGATTTAATGCCTATGTAGATGAAAAGATCGCGGGTATCGGGTCGAATTCGTTTACAGTGCGCCGCTTTAGCTTTGATGATTTTAAGGATACTGACACGATTGCCGCTGCTCAGCGACGGAACAAGGAGTTGACCTTTGACGAGCGCGATTTTATCCGCGACCACGCGCAGCTTATCGACAAGATGGGGGCAAAATCGGGCAATGTGTCGCGCGAAGTTAAACGTGAGGGCGAATCGCTTCGTGATGTGCAGATATCGGGAGCCGAACCCATAATTGCTGAGATAGACAAACTGGATATTGCTCAAGGTCGATTCTTCTCGATGCCCGAAAATGACAACGCCGTTCGTGTCGCATATGTTGGAATGGATGTCGCGAACAAGCTCTTTCCAAAGGGTGATGCTCTCGGGCAGGCGATCACTATTTCAGGTATCCCTTACCGGATAATCGGTATCCAGACAGCAAAAGGCACAGTTTTTGGTCAGCCGCAGGATAATTTTGTGACGCTTCCGATAAAGACGTTTGGCGCGGCTTTTGGAGGGCTGACGCGACAACGTGCACCGTATTTTGTCATAACGGCCAAGAACGACAAAGTTTTTAATGACTCGGTGGAAGAGGTCAGGATGTTGATGCGGATAAAGAGAAAGCTCGCGTTTGGGGAAAAAGATTCATTTGGGATCCTTACGCCGGATGCAATAACTGCACTGCGCGATAGTATTTTGGGGCCCATCTTTATTGTTATTATTGCTGTTCCGACGATCGCTTTGCTGGTCGGTGCGATCGTTATCATGAATATCATGCTCGTATCGGTCACCGAACGCACCAAGGAGATCGGTATCCGAAAAAGCCTCGGTGCGCGACAGGCCGACATTCTGAAGCAATTTTTGATGGAATCCGCAACGCTCTCGGCGATGGGCGGAACTATTGGTCTCATCATCGCCGAATTGCTTGGTATCATAATAACCAAGTTTGTTTTTCAAACCAGAATACCGATCTGGTCTGCATTATTTGCGATAGCTATTTCCGGCGGAGTCGGCATACTTGCGGGGATCTTCCCGGCTTGGAAAGCGGCACGGCTCGACCCGATCGAGGCTTTAAGAGCGGACTAACGTTAATGAATTTTTTAACCGGAGCATTTTACGAAAATTTCAAAATGGCGTTTGACACGCTGCGCAGTAACAAACTGCGCTCGTTTCTAACCATCGTCGGCGTTGTTGTCGGTGTCATTACCGTAATGCTGATATCGTCATTTATCAGTGGTATCAATGTCGCCGTTGAAAAACAGGTCGAGTCATTTGGCACCAGATCGATCTTTCTTCGCAAAATGGAATTCGGGATTCATACGACTGCGCCGACGCGCGAAGAGCGAATGCGAAAGGCGTTGACGATGGATGACGCTGCTGCAATTGGCAACCTCACGTCGATTGAACTAGCCGTTCCATACCTTGATATTTCGAACAATTTTTTCGGCCAGAAAATCAATGTTACGGGCAAGAATGGCAAGACATCGTCGTCCGTTCAGCTAAAAGGAACTTTGCCTGAGGTCGACAAGGCTCCGGGCGATATATTGATCGACGGGCGATGGTTTTCGGCTGCGGAGAACGATGCCAAGGCCAACGTTTGTGTCATCGGTGATTCAGTCCGTGACGCGTATTTCCCATACGGATCGCCGCTCGGCGAGTCCATCAGTATAGGTGGTGAAGAATATCGAGTGTTAGGTACGCTTCAGAAACGCGAACAGCTCTTTGGCGGCGGTGGCGGCAACAACGACCAGTCAAATGTTATCTACGTCCCGATGAGTACCGCCCTTAAGATCAAACCAAGCGCGGAGGACCTCTTTATCCTGGCAATCGCTAAAAACGGCCAGCTAGACAAGGCAAAAGATGACGTGCAGGACCTTCTGCGGATTCGCCGGCAAGTAAAGTTTGGCGAAAAAAATAATTTTGCAATGGAAACCGCTGCCAGCCTGATAGACCAATTTAAGGCAATTACTGGCGGTGTGTTTCTAGCCATGGTAGTGATCTCATCGGTAGGCCTGATGATCGGCGGTATCGGAGTGATGAATATCATGCTGGTATCTGTTACGGAAAGAACCCGCGAGATCGGAATTCGAAAGGCAATCGGTGCAAAACAGAGCGATATTTTACTTCAATTTTTGATCGAGGCAGCGACGTTGACCGGATTTGGCGGTGTCGTGGGGCTCCTGGTCGGGTGGCTGCTGACATTCCTCGTGCGCCTTTTTATGCCGTCATACGTTCCTCTGTGGGCTCCAATCGCTGGATTTGTTGCCAGCGTCGGGATTGGCATAATTTTCGGGCTGTTTCCCGCGTGGAAAGCAGCCCGGCTCGACCCGATCGAAGCCCTGCGCTACGAATAAAGAAAGTGCTCGTAGCGAAACGTCCCTATATTGATTAGCTTATAAAGCTCGGGAATAGCGCCGCCATTGCCACCCCCAGGATTATCAACAAAAGAAAAATTCCGATGGTCGCACTCCACGCGATAGTCCCGGTAATCCTTTCACCGGCGTTCTTCAGCCCTGTCGCAGTCATCCATAGCCAGTAGAAACCAAGAAGGCTGATCGAGCCGAGCAACGTAAATATCACCGGATGTTCGGACGCTAGAACGAGAAAATTAAGGTTATCCTGAATTAGCGATTGCTGACCCAATATCGGATGAATATCCGTTGGATCCTTTATAAAGAGTATCGTTGTATTCAATATAAAGCGCAGAACGCTGACCGGAAAGCTGGCATAAACTGCGGTGGAGAATGCCTGCCAA
>JBDSCV010000256.1:0-5349 GCA_039920905.1 Pyrinomonadaceae bacterium | reverse complement strand
TGTGATCCGGCGACGTAGAGTAGGGAACTGACGAGCTGGGTTTTACCCGCGTCGCCGTGTCCAATGACAGCCAGATTTCTGATGTTCTCAGTTGCGAATGCTTTCATTTTCGGCAAGCTCTCCTTATCTTTAAGTTCAAAGTTCAAAGTTCAAAGTTCAAAGTTTGAGCGGCGTTCAAAAACTCAAATTTGAACTTTGAACCTGGAACTTGTAACTCCCGCGTTGGTGGTAATAATCAAATTTATATTAGAGGGCGAAAAAGGGCAAGAGTAACCGGCAGGGTAAAGATGGTTACAAATAGTCGGGATAGCTTTGTTTCGGTTAGTTGGTGCATTATTGTAATGGTTTGAAAAAGCACCACAATGAGAAATTTCGAAAAAGCCATTAACGAACTCGACCTGAAGCTTTTTGAAAGGATAAACAGTCAGTCAAGCGATTTTGATAAACGGTCGCTTTTGGCCTGTGAACTTGCCGTCCGCGAACGTGTTGGGGAATATTGCTACCTTGAGATCGGCTCATACCTTGGCGGCAGTATCCAGCCGCATTTACTTGATCCGAAATGCCGGCGTATCTATTCGATCGACAAACGTCCGCTTGTCCAGCCCGATGCTCGGGGTCTCGATTATGTTTATCAAAATAATTCGACCGGGCGAATGCTTGAGCTGCTCGAAAAAGTTTCGGAAAATACTGAAAAGCTGACCACTATTGATGGCGACACAAGAACGAACGACCCTGCGGGAATCACGGATAAAATTGACCTGTGCTTTATAGACGGCGAACATACGGACGAGGCAGTCATATCGGATTTCAAATTTTGCCTTCGCGTTTTGAACGATAACGGTGCCATCGCATTTCACGACGCCCAGATAGCATACGGCGGCATTTCGGCTTGTCTGATCTATTTGGAAGAAAATCAGATCGCATTCAACGCCTATGTGCTGCCTGACATCGTTTTTGTTATAGAATTGGGCAATTTTCCTATTCACGACAATTCAGCGATCGCCGAAATGCTGATAAATAACCACCGAAGTTTTTTATTTGCACTTAACGACAACGATCATTACCGACGGTTTGCAAACCGCTTTCCCTTTGGGCAGTTCCGAAGATTATTGGCTAAGACCAGAGGCGGAAACGTATGCGAGTAGTTATGTTCACGGTTAAATTTTCTGCGGTCAACTTTTGCGTCTTATTTGAGCATCAAATATTTTGGTTGTCGGCTCGAATATTTTTGGTCATCGATTAAGAGGAACCTTCAATGCTAAGTAAAATGCGGTATCTTCGCTTTTGTTTCTCGGCGGCACTTATAACGGTTTTTTTGATCGTCCCGGTTTCGACCACTGCTCAAGACCTTGTGCCTGTTAGCAACATCACCGGGTCGAGTGTTTTTGTGTTTCGCAGCGCGTCGCGCGTTGTTAGGCGGGTTACACCGGCAGTTAAACCCGCCAGGACAAAGGCCCAGCGGATGGAGTCCGTGACCAAGATCAAGAAGCAGTACGAAACGCTGGCTAAAATTACACCTCGACGCGACAAGTCAAAGGTGGTTGACCCGACCAAGATTCCGCCGCGAGCCGAAAGAAATCTGCCGCCCGGACAGGCCTCGATACTGTTTGCCGGCGTCGGCGAATATTATCTCGAAAAAGGTGATTTTGAACAATCTTTCGAGTTTTTTAAAACAGCCATCAGGCTTGATGATACAAATACGACCGCAAAATCCGGTTACAGCGAGGCGCTGGCAACAAAGGGCAACGATCTGCTTGTAAAAGATCAGGCCGCAACGGCGAAGAGTATTTTTCTCGAAGCTGTGAAATTCAACCCGAAAAATTCAGCCGCATATTTTGGGCTTGGTGAAGTTTACTCAGAACTAAACGAAACGCCTGAAGCAATAATCAATTACGAAAAAGCTCTGCAAAGCGATAAGGATCTAACGGAACTCTACGTTCCGCTTGGCATTCTCTATTTTCAAGCGGGCGATATTGCAAAGGCCGATGATCTTCTCGCAAAAGCTCTTATGAATTCCGTTGGAACTGCTGAAACACAATTTTTCCTCGGTTTGGTGCGAACCGCACAATATAGAACGGATGAGGCCCTTGCTGCATTCCAAAAAGCCAAGGAGCTCGACCCCGCCTATCCTGAAGGGTTCTTTAATTCTGGGGAAGTGCTCGTCAAACTCAAACGTGCTGACGATGCAATCCCGGATTATCAAAAAGCAGTAGAGCTTCGGCCCGCCTATTTCGACGCTTGGTTAGGCCTGGCTGAGGCACAGTATGAGACCGGAAAATATGCGGACGCCATAGCCTCATTTCAAACGGCGTCCAGACTGAGAAATGATAATTGGCAAGCAATGGCCGGCTGGGGCGACGCATATCTTAAGACCGGAAAATTTAATGAAGCGGCCGCGAAATTAAATCTTGCCGCCACATTTTTGACGCGCGGCAAGGATTTTGACAAGCTTTTGGCCGCTGATCTTTACAGCAAGGTCGGTTTTGCTTACGGCCAGCAATGCGAAATTGACACCGCAAACTTTCGCGCGTGCCAATGGGGGGTTGCGATAAAGGCCTTAGAGAAAGCCATCGAATTAAATGGTGACCCGCTGGATTATACAAACCTCGGCTGGGCATATTTCAATGCTTCGCGTGTCGAGATGAATCAAAAGAATATTCCGGAACAGCAGTCAAAACTGGCGCTTGCCAAGACTGCATTGGAAAGGGTGAACTCCACAAATCTGGTAATTCTAGACAGCGCCCAGCAAAATCTCGGCGCGGTCCTGAATGATCTGGGCGATTTCAAAGGAGCCATCGACGTTCTCAAAAAAGTCGTTGACCGCCATCCCGACTGGATGTTTTCGGCTTATGCGTTGGGTTCGGCTTACGCTAAGGTCAATGATTACGGCAATGCCGCAAAGGCATTTAAGACCGTTGCGGACAAAGGGCAGGGCACCTATTATATACCGGCCCTTAAAAGCCTGGGTTTTGTCGAAATTAAACGCAAGAACGGTAAAGAGGTAAGAAGGGTCATCGAATTGCTAAAGAAAGAGAGTCCGATTGACGCATTTGCGCTCGAACAGCAATTAAAGGGTTTGAAACTGTAGGAGCGTAAGTTCTTCACTTGCTTTTTCGATGGATCCGCTTATTAATTTACGCGGGTCTATTTGTTTGGCAGCCGACTAAAAATTTGTGATCAATATTGAGGAAAATGTAAGACTTGCCGAGCTGACTACGCTCAAGATAGGTGGGAATGCGCGGTATTTTATCCGCGCCCGGTCAGAGGATCAGGTTGCCGAGGCGTTTGAATATGCCGCGAAGAATGCCTTAAAACTTTTCGTGTTAGGCGGCGGAAGTAATGTGCTTGTCTCCGACAACGGTTTTGACGGGCTTGTCCTTCAGATTGGAATAAGTTCCAAGTTCCACGCTCCCGATTCCGGGTTAGGAACGGATGTAAACCCGGCGCTGATTACGGCTGGCGCCGGAGACGACTGGGACGGATTCGTGGCTAATTGTGTCGAAAACAACCTCGCCGGAGTGGAATGTCTGAGCGGCATTCCGGGCTTGGTCGGCGGGACACCGGTTCAGAACGTCGGTGCCTACGGGCAGGAAGTCGCCGAAACTATAGTGACCTTGAGGTGTTTTGACCGGAATACGCAGGAATTCGTTGCGCTCACTAATAAAGAATGCGGTTTCACATACCGGACGAGCATTTTTAATTCCAGCCAGCGCGAACGCTATATAGTTTTGAGTGTTACATTTGCTTTAGATCGGGGCGGCGATCCGAAGTTGGTGTATAAGGATCTGATCGAACATTTTATTGAACGAAAACCTTCGCTTGCCGAGGTTCGCGATGCGGTGTTGAAGATCCGGCGTTCAAAATCGATGGTCATAGAGGCGGGCGACCCAAATTCGCGCAGTGCGGGATCGTTTTTCAAAAATCCTATTGTAAGCCGAGATGATCTGGCGGCACTGCGGGCCGAATTCGACGGCGTACCTTTTTTCGAATTTGGCGGAGCCGTAAAAATCCCCGCCGCCTGGTTGGTCGAGAATGCCGGTTTTCGTAAGGGATTCGCACTTCGAAATGCTGGAATTTCAGCCAATCATACCCTTGCCATCATTAATCGCGGCGGAGCATCTGCGACTGAGATACTGTCGCTGAAGAACGAAATTCAGAAAGCCGTAGAAGCGAGATTTAAAATTTCTTTACAGCCTGAGCCGGTTTTTGTAGGTTTTGAATAGTCGCAAAACCGCGGAGTTTATCCAACCGTTGTTGCCATTTGATATGTCCGGTTTTGTTGCCACTTCGACCGGCATATGATGTGCTAGCTACAGCACTTACTTTTTTTTCTTGCATCCCGCCGCATTTGTGTTTACAATCCAAACAACTTAAAAATAATTGAGATTTGATGCAAGGGCGATTTTCAAATCGAAACAAGAGGAGAATTCCCAGAATCGATATCAATCAACTCCGATATGGGTCTTGCTTATTACATGCGTTGTATGCGAAATTTCAAGCAGATTTGACCTAAAACGAACTTAAAACAAAGAATTTTGGCAGACATTTATCCGGTCTAACGCACATACCGTCAAAGGCCGCCTAAATTTAAATGGAGAAAGATAATGCTCGTTAACAAACTCAGAGGCGTAATGTATCTTGTCATCGTGATGGCAATAGGTGTGATCGGTGCGAATGCTGCGACTTTTACAGCCGCGGCAAGCGGCGATTGGGGAAGCGCGGCGACGTGGACTCTCAATTCGGGAACGGACGCGGACGGCATTCCCGACGCGGACGATACCGCGTCGATTCCCAACACGCGCATCGTCACGGTCAGCAGCGCACAATCGGTGCAGAATCTGACCGTCAACGCCGGCGGGACGCTGACCATAAACGCCGGCGTGGTGTTGACTTTAAGCGGCGCAGCACCAAGCAGTAATTTCACGAATGGCGGCACGACCAACGGCGCAGGAATATTTCGCACACAGGGCACATCGTCAATCGCTATTAACGGATCATCATTTACCGCCGCGCTGGAAATCGGCGGAACAACCAACGCATTGAGCAGCACTATCGGCGGTTCGGTTACAATTTTGAACGCTGCAACTTTACAAACCACTAATCAGATAGTAACTGTCAACGGCGATTTGATTGTCAACAACGGCGGTTTGATTAACAGTTCATCGAATAATGGAACATTCACCGCCAACGGTGCGAACGTCGTCAACAACGGCTCGATTACGGGAATTTCATTTCGCTTTGGCGGCACGACAAACTTGTCGGGCGCAGGCATATTCACCGGCAACATCCAAATTCTAAATACTGCGGTAACGACATTGACCAGCAATGTTACCTTCGGCAACGGCGTGG
>JBDSCV010000255.1:0-6400 GCA_039920905.1 Pyrinomonadaceae bacterium | reverse complement strand
GACTGCCGTTAAGATCCCGCTGATGTTCGATTCGACGGAGTGGGAAAAGATGGAGGCGGGCCTCGAACACGCGGGCGGCAAATCTCTGTTAAATTCGACAAATTACGAGGACGGCGAGCCGCGTTATTTGCAAGTTCTCGATATTGCAAAACGATACGGCGCCGGAATTGTTGTCGGTTTGATCGACGAGGACGGCATGGCGCGGCTTGCAACGGATAAGCTGCGGATCACTCATCGTGCTTACAAACAAGCCGTTGAATTCGGTATCGAGGCACACGATATTTTCTTCGACCCGCTCGCCCTGCCGATTTCGACCGGTATTGAGGAAGACCGCACGAATGCTGACGAGACGATCAAAGCTATAAAGCAGATTCGCGCGGAACTGCCTGAGGCGAACATCATCCTCGGCGTGTCCAATATTTCGTTTGGCCTAAACCCGGCGGCCCGTGTCGTGCTGAATTCCGTGTTTCTTCACGACTGCGTCGAAGCCGGGATGAATTCGGCGATCGTCAATGCGTCAAAGATCTTGCCGCTGATGCGCTTTAGCGAGTACGAGATCGACACAGCCCGCGATCTAATCTACGACCGGCGAAAATTTGACGGCGACGTTTGCACGTACGACCCGCTTGGCGAATTTACGACAATGTTCATGGGTAAATCCGCACAGTCGATAAAGCCTGATATCTCGAATCTACCGATCGAGGAAAAGCTAAAGCACCACATCATCGACGGCGAACGCATCGGACTGGAGGATTCGCTCAAAGAGGCTCTCGACAAATACGAGCCGCTGTTTATTATTAATGACATTCTCCTCGACGGCATGAAAACGGTCGGCGATCTGTTTGGATCGGGGCAGATGCAGTTGCCCTTCGTGTTGCAATCCGCCGAGTCGATGAAAGCGGCGGTGAAATTCCTCGAACCGTTTATGGAGAAGGTCGAGGGATCGAACAAGGGTGTGCTCGTTCTCGCGACGGTCAAGGGGGACGTGCATGACATCGGCAAAAATCTGGTCGATATAATCCTCACGAACAACGGCTACAAGGTAGTAAATCTGGGCATCAAGCAGCCCATCGACGATATTTTGCGCTCTTGGGACGAGACAAGGGCCGACGCTATCGGCATGAGCGGTCTGCTGGTCAAATCGACGCTCGTCATGCGAGACAATCTCGAACTGATGAACGAACGCGGCATCAATGTGCCGGTCATTCTCGGCGGCGCCGCTTTGAACAGACGCTATGTCGACGCGGATCTCGTGCCGCTTTATAACGGCAAATTGTTTTACGCGCGTGATGCCTTTGATGGCCTTCACGCAATGGACGAGCTTACGAGTGCGGAGTGCGGAGTGCGGAGTGCAGAGGCAAAAGCAGTCGCGGTTGGGGCAGAACCACCTGCGTCAGCGGGCGGCACGGACGCGGTGATCGAAACAGTTACCGACTCAGAAGACCTCGTCGGCGAAGATGCCAAACTTGGTATGCCCGCCGCACGAGTGAGCCAAAGGACAAAGGACGACGGACAAATGACCTCTCACACAACACGATCAGAGATACCTGCCGCTGCTGAGATCCCAAAAGCCCCGTTTTACGGTGCAAAGGTTGTTGAGATCAAAGATTTGACCAAAGTTTTTGATTTTATTAACGAGACTGCTTTGTTCAAGGGACAGTGGCAATACAAGCAAAGCAAAAAGTCTAAAGAAGAATACGAAGCCATCCTCAACGAAACAGTCTATCCCAAGTTCAAAGAGATCAAGGCTCAAGCGATACGCGAAAAGCTTCTTGAGGCAAAATTGGTTTATGGCTATTTCCCGTGTCAGTCATCAGGGAACGATCTGATCATTTATCAAGACGATGAGCGCACAGAGCGGGTGAGGTATACGTTTCCGCGACAACCAATTGAGCAGAGAGGTGCTAAGAATCTGTGTCTTGCAGACTATTTTGCTTCGGTCGAATCGGGCAGGATCGATGTTGTTGCGTTCCAACTTGTGACGATGGGACGAAAGGCGAGCGAACATTCGGCAAAACTGTTTAAGACAGATAATTACACCGATTATCTATTGTTCCACGGCTTATCGGTCGAATCTGCTGAGGCCCTCGCCGAAATGTGGCACAAACGCGTCCGCGAAGAATTAGGTATTGCCGGAAATGACGCCCCGGAACTCGCGAAATTATTTCACCAGGGTTATCAGGGCTCGCGGTACAGTTTTGGATATCCGGCGTGTCCAAATATCGAGGACCAGACAAAACTATTTGAGCTTCTCGATCCTCAGCGGATCAACGTTGAATTGACCGATGAATTTATGCTCGACCCGGAGCAATCGACCTCGGCTGTCATCATCCATCACCCGGAGGCGAAGTATTTCACCATCGACTGAACCGACAGGATAATCGACAGGTGCTAAAATATCGCTTTCTCCATGACCGACGAAACTATCCAAACCAGAGAGAACGAGACCGGCCTCGAAAGGCCGCTCGTCCCGGATCGTACCGAGATCGCGGTCTTAGACCGTACTGAGCGGATGGGCTTTCGCCTTACTCACCGGATGAATCTTGGCGTTTGGAAACGACTGATGACGTTTGGCCAGCGGCATATCGGGTCGCTCTGGATATTTCTCGCCACATACAATTTAATGAATGTTTTCGGCGTTGAAAATGTCGAGAATGCCGAGGTCGAAAAGCCGGTTGTTCTGGTCGCCAATCACCGTTCGTTCTTTGATATGTACACGGTGTCGAGCGTTATTTTTCGCCGAACGAAAAGACCTGTGACGCTGTTTTTCCCGGTTCGAGCCAAGTTCTTTTACGATAATCCGATTGGATGGATCGTCAATCTTGTGATGGGCTGGTTCTCGATGTACCCGCCGTTTTTTCGTGAGGACAGGGAGGTAAGAAAGCGCGAATTTGATAAATACTCGATGCGGCGGCTTGTGCAGCTTTGCAGCGAGGGCCACGGCCACATGATCGGGTTTCACCCCGAAGGCAAACGCAATTTTGAGGGCGGCCCGTATGACATGCTCCCGGCCCAGCCGGGCATCGGTAAGGTTATTTATGCGGCACATCCACAGGTGATTCCGGTATTTATAGCCGGGCTTGGTAACGATCTTCCCAAGCAGATTCTTGGAAATTGGACCGGCGGGCCAAAAATTCGCATCTGGTTTGGCGAGCCGATCGATCTCACTTCTTTTTATGAAAAAGGCGACCGCGTAAGAACACACAAAGAGATTTCCGATTTTCTCATGGTCAAGATCGGCGAACTTGGCGAAAAAGACCGCCAGAAATACGGATAATCTACCTCCCTTTTTATTCCGCGATTGAAAATCTACAATGTAATAACGTGGAAGGAACTACAGCAGAACGAATCGAAAATCCAGACCGTCCACTGCTCGAGATGTCCGACAGGCGGCGTTGGGCGGTGACTATCGGTGTCATGACCGGCATGGCGATAGCCGCGCTTGAGGCGACCGTTGTGGGCACGGCAATGCCGACTGTCATTGCATCGCTTGGCGGTATAAACCATTACAGCTGGGTGTTTTCCGCGTATCTCGTAACTTCGACGGTAACAGTGCCCGTATGGGGAAAACTCTCTGATCTTTACGGCCGCCGACTGCTCTATCAGATCGGAATCGGCGTCTTTCTGCTCGGAACGCTGCTTTCGGGAATGGCGGGTTCGATGGCGCAGTTGATCGTTTTTCGTGCGATTCAAGGTCTGGGAGCAGGGGCTCTCGTGCCGCTTGGAATGACGATAATTGGTGATACTTTTACGCTTAACGAACGTGCCAAAATGCAGGCGTATTTTAGCGCCGTATGGGGACTGTCCAGCGTTATCGGGCCTGTTATCGGCGGTTTTATTACCGATCAGATCTCGTGGCGATGGGTCTTTTTTGTAAATCTGCCGATTGGTGTTATCGCTGCTCTTATTATCGGTTTTGCGCTTAAGGAACCAAAAAATACCCAAAAACCCAGTATCGATTATGCCGGAGCGACGTTATTAATGCTGGCGATCAGCCTCTTGATGCTGGCAATGGTCGAGGGCGGCAATTCGATGCAGTCTCTCTTATCAGCGGAAAATCTATTACTCTTTGGTGTCGGCGGACTACTCCTTGCGATCTTTGCCTGGGTCGAAAAACGGGCCAGAGATCCGATAATTCCTTTTCATCTTTTTCGTGACCGAACGGTTGCCGTCTCGGTCGCGGCGGGTTTTCTCGGCGGAATTGCGATGTTTGGGGCGATCTCTTTCATCCCGCTGTTTGCCCAGGGTGCGTTAGGTATGACCGCGACAAAGGCGGGTTCGCTGCTTACGCCATTGATGTTGAGCTGGGTCACAATGTCCGTGATCGGCGGCCGCCTGCTTTTGAAGATCGGCTATCGAACGATAACCGTCGCCGGGTTTGTTGTAATGACGACTGGCTTTGTTTTGTTGGCAATGTTTGGCCGCGATACACCTCATTACCGTCTTTATCTCGACCTAGTTCTCATTGGAGCCGGTCTCGGGCTTACGATGCTGACGCTGCTTATTGCCGTGCAGCAAGCCGTCGAGCGGCACCAGTTGGGTAGCGCAACTTCGTTAAATCAATTTTCGCGTGCCATCGGCGGCGCATTTGGGGTCGCGATCATGGGTGCAGTCCTTACCGCTGGCCTTGCAACGCAGCTTCATACGGCGGCGCTTGGTGAAAACAGCGTCCTCACCGTCGAGCAGGCCGCGGCTTATGCGTCAAATCCCAATGCCCTGATAGAGCCGACGGCGAGGGCGAGCTTGCCCGTGGAAACACTAAATGTATTGCAGGAAGCAATGGCCGCTTCGGTACGTCCGGTTTTTTGGGTTGGAGCCGGAGTTTGTGTAATGGCTTTGTTTGTAACATTTATGCTCCCCAAACGACGCCGTGAGGCCGCACAGCATGAGGCGTCAGATGATTGCGGCGAGAAGATGTTTATGGCTGAGCAGACGACGATCAATGCCAGAAATCAGCCGACAGCCGAGAACGAGATCTTAAGCTGAAAAATTATTTTTCTTTGGTTTGAGCAACCGTATTTGAGTTGGATTCGGAACCGGCGGTCTGAGAATTTTGATCGGCTTCCTGTTTCAATTCCTCAGAAGATTTCCAGCCTGCTTTCTTTAACAGATCGATCGCAAAGCGCACGGGCACGGCCATATTCGCTGCTGTATTCTCGGTAAATACTCCAAAATTAACACCGATAACCTTTCCGGCCTGGCCAAACAAGGGAGCGCCTGAACCGCCTTCGGCCGTTTTGGCGTCGTGGACGATTCGGCGTGCGTCAAGATCGGTGATCGCTCCCTGGGTTGTTAGCGGGACGATCTTTTGCGACTGGGCGAGGAAATTTATGAGATTTTGCCGCGAATTGCCAAATCGCTGATTTATGGATTTAGCTTCGTCATCATCGACCATGGCAAGCAGGCGGTCAGGGCCGCTCGGGTAGCCCATCGTCACGACCGTTTTGCCGATCGCGGCCGATTCGGTATCCATATCGAGCGGAATTACCGGAATCGCGGCGGGCAGTGTCGCGGGGTCGATTGATCCGATAGCGACATCGTCGCGACCGCCGAGTTGACGAACCTTTAGCGGAAACGGCTGTGCAAAGTTAGGAAAATATATCACAAGACGCTTGAGCCGGGCACGGCCGCCAGCCGCTTGCATCATTTGCTTGACCTGATCGTCCTCCTCCCACGGCTGGACGACATGGCGGTTCGTAACAATATATCCTCCGCCCACGTGGAAACCGGTCCCAATAAAATCATATTCGACGGTGGAACCGTTGCCCTCGGTCGTCAGTCCGATTTGCGGCTGCGCAGGCGGACGAGCCGGATCTTCGGACTGCGTCGGTTCATACGGATTAGGCCTGAAAGCCTGTGGGTCGGCGTAGCGTAGAACCTTACCGCTTTTTTTGTCCACCAGGTCATAAACGCCAACTATCAGGCAGACGGCGCTTCCGTATTCCACCCGGAGGTTTGGGGCAAGAGACACGGTTTTCATCATGTCTTTGTTCGATTTATCGAGTTCGCCAATCTGCCCGTTCGTCTGATCGAGCTTTTCCTCAAGTTTGCTGATGATCGCGCTCTGCTGCTCGGCCTGTTTGCGGCTTTCGCGTAATTCCGTGCTAACCGCGTAGCCAATATACAAGGCCCCGGTAATAAACCCGATCGTTAGAACGAGTACGATCAACTTGGTGGTCCACGTGATCTCGCGGGACAATTCACGGACAAATTCGCGAAGAAATGCTTTTGCATCGTCCCGTTTTGCCGACGTCGCGGACTCGAGAGCCGCATCCTCAATAAATCTCGATATATGCGGCTGATCACGATTGGTCGTAATGAGCGAAGATTTTGCCTCGAGCGAGAAAAACGAAAAAGATATGTCCGAATCATCGACCTCGATCACATCGCCGTCGGCGAT
>JBDSCV010000254.1:0-3557 GCA_039920905.1 Pyrinomonadaceae bacterium | reverse complement strand
GCCCCAGAAATTGATGCCCATCAGCCACTCGAAATCCTCGATCGAGATCTGTTCAAAGGTGCCGATCAGACCGACACCGGCGTTATTTATCAGATGTGTGACGCGGCCATGTTTGCCGATCACATCGTCGGCGAATTGTTGAACCTGCTTTAGTTCAGCTACGTTTACAGCGTGGGTCGAGACCGGAACGCCGGAGGCTTCGAGCATATTTGCGGTCTCAATGAGGCCTTCTTCGTTAACGTCGGAAATGGCAATACCCGCGATCTTTTCCTGCGCCAGACGAACGGCCAAAGCGCGTCCAATACCCGACGCCGCTCCCGTGATTACTGCAATACTATTCCTTTCTAAACTCATAATATAGATGACCACCGATACCACAGATAAGACGGATCAGAATAACTGCACATCTGTTTAATCCGTGTTGTCTGTGGCTAATTATTTCTTTACTATCACCCGAGCGTTGCCTGCGTTTGAGTTGACGTCATAAATCCGGATCGTGACGGCGTATTCACCGGTACTTTTGACCGGAATTTCGATAGTGTAGCGCTCGTTCGGACTATCCGAAATTCCGTCGTCGGCATAAACGGGCATCCATTCGCCGCCATTGACGCTGTATTCGGCACGCACTAGATAGCTCGCTGCGTCTATCGCATCAAAGGCTACGCGGGCTTTATCGCCTGTAATCAGCGGCTGAGCAAAAGCCGCGATGACCGGAGCCGTATTATCGATGTCGATCGGCTCCGCAGTCTTTTCACCGGCGAGGGCGAGAGTCAAAGGGTTTGACGGAGTGTCGCGGGCGACGATCTTAAAAATATAGCGTCCATCGGCGAGCGACTGGCCGTCGATGGCGATAAAATTATTTGTCATATCACCGCGAAGCAGCTTAAAGGTTCCATCGCTAACCTCTTTATAATAAACGTCATAGACCATCTCGTCGCCATTGCGATCCTCGGCTGTCCATTGCAAAGACGTGGCCCCTCGCTGGTAAACGCGACGCGGCGGAACGGACACATTTGGAATACCGAAAGCTGCCGGATCGAGACCCGAAAGTTGAATGTTCGGATCGATCTGAAGCGGCGGATTGGCGGCAAGTCCCACGTTTGTCGGCAGAACCTGTATGGATAAAACTTCGGGTGCAATGTTGCGGGCTATGAACGCAACATTGACCTCGTTGAGTGCCGAAACGGATGCAGAACCTTTCAAAACTGCTCGCCATTGTAAATATCGGGCCTTTGGGCTGGCAACCTGAACGCCCTTTGAATCGGCAAAAGCAGCACTCCAGCCGCTCCATGTTTCGTCAGCTTTTTCGGTGTTTCCTGTGCGCGTCTGTATTGTCACATTGCCGCTCGAACGCCACCATATTCTCCCCCAAGTCGCCGTTGCTTTCGCGTCCAGAACCGCAGAATCATAAGTCCCCTCAGCTATTGTCTCGGCTCCAAATCGAAACAACGAGCCTTGATTGCTCGATGTTGCGATCAAGCTTTGGCCTACCGCGCGTATGGTTGAAACTTGGTTCGCGTCCGTTTGCAAAACCAAGGTTTCGCGGCCGTCGTTACCGATATTGTATATGCGGCCCTTGTCGGAGGTGCCAAGCAGAACACCATTTCCGGTTTGAATCGCGGTGAGCGAAAAGCCCGTGACCGTCGCCGACGCCCAAATTATTTCTGTACTGCCGTCGGGCAAAATGCGATAAACGGCGGATTTTGCTCCCGTCAGGTCATAGCGACTTTTGGCCGGAGTTTCCGGAGTTAGCAAATTTGGCTTATCGGCTGACACCGTTTTGTTTTCGGGTGTTGCCGCAGGTGCTGCGGCTGTGGCATCAGTTTTTGGCGCCGACGCCGATTCGCCGAGAGCAAGGGCGTAAACCGAGCCGTCCGGGCCGACCGATAGTTCGTGGATCTCCCGCAGCGCCGAATCTAATAAACCAAACGATTTCCCATCCGCGCCAAATCTCATAACGATGCCGTTCGAGTCGGTTCCGGCATAGAGGTTTCCCTGTTTGTCGACGGTGAGCGAAATTATGTGCATCTCGCTCGTATCAAAAAGCAGCGAAGATTCGGGCGTCGCATTCGCCGATCTCACTTTGTATAGTTTCCCGCCATCACCCGTTCCGACCGCGAGACCGCCATCGATCAAAACGGCAAGCGACCAGATATATTTGTCTTTTGGAGCAAAATAGATCTCCGCCTTGCCGCTCGTATCGATGCGGTAAACCTTGCCGTCCGGCGAAGTCCCGGCAAATATTTCGTCCGATTTTCCGATGGCAAGCGACGTGACATTTAATTCTGCCAGGTCGGCCAAAATAACTCCTTTGCCGGTCGAGTCAACCTTAAAAACCTTGCCATCCCCGCCCGTCCCCAGATACACATTCCCGGCCGCGTCAACAGCGCTTGACCAGATGTAGGACTGCTCGGTCTTAAAAACCTCGGTGAGTTTGGGTGCAAGCGTGATCGTGCCGTTTTGGTCGATCGAGACGCCTCGTGCGTCACCTTTGAGTACACCGGCACGCGAATTAACCGACCAGACAAGCGGTTCGCTCGAGTAAGAATTGATGGAAAATGTTAAAAGAAAAAGTAATGCGGATAGAAGATTCTTCATTTAGAGATCAAGTAAGCGGCTAGGGTACAACGTGCAATATCATAGCAAATTTAGGCAAAAACCTTTCTCACAGGTATGCGAAAAAAGTTCCGTAACAAATGCGGCTAATCGCTGGTTTTTGCGGATTTGGAAACCTTTATGGAATTTCCGGTTTTTGCTCTGCGCGAATTTCCGCCAAGAAATTTTAACGCGTCTTTTAATTCTTCGGCATCGCCGGTGATCAGGCGTGCGCTGCGTTCGCGTGAGAGATATGCCCAAAACCACTCCATCAGGACGTAAATGCGGTTGCGAAAACCGATCAGGAAAATCACGTGTAGAAACAGCCACATCAGCCACGCGATAAATCCCGTGAAATGTAATCCCTGGACATCGGCGATCGCCTTGCTGCGGCCGATGGTCGCCATTGTGCCTTTATCGACGTATGTGAAATCTTTGCGGGGCTCATTTTTCAGGTCTTTGACGATATTCGCGGCGGTCAGGTTTCCCATCTGCATCGCCGCCGGGCTCAATCCGGGAACGGGTTCACCGTTAGCCTGCTTGAGTGAGGCCATATCGCCGATCACGAAAATGTTTTTGAAACCCGGAATTGTCAGGTCCGGCTGGACGAAAACGCGCCCGGCGTTATCCGTTTCGACGCCGAGTGCCTTGCCAATCGGCGATGCGGCCACGCCGGTCGCCCACAGGACAACGTCGCATTCGATCCAATTTTCACCGACTTTTACACGTCCCGGCTCGATGTCCGTTACAAAACTGTTTAATTGTACCTCGACGCCGAGGTCTTCGAGCTGTTCCTTCGCGCTGGCGGAAAGGTCCTTTGCGAATGTGCCGAGCACGCGGTCCGAACCTTCGAAAAGCATCACTCTCGCTTTTGTCGTGTCGATAGCCTTAAAATCCTGTGCCAGTGCGAGGCGAGCAATGCCGGCAACTGCCCCGGCGAGTTCGACGCCGGTTGGGCCGCC
>JBDSCV010000253.1:0-14811 GCA_039920905.1 Pyrinomonadaceae bacterium | reverse complement strand
CGACCAAACGGGCACGGTTTTAAACGTGCCAATCGCGGCGGTGATCGCGCCGGGAACTTTTGAATTGGTCATGGAGGTCTTTACTCCAGACGGTTCAGTTGCCGGACACAAGTTTTTTATCGGCTCTAACTCAGACGGACAAACCGCACCCGGCTATCTAAGTGCGGCTGCTTGCTCATTCCCCAATCCAACAAATTTGGACACGGTCGGGTTCCCCGACATGAATATTATTTTTAACGTTAACGGCAGTTGTCCCGCACCGACGCCGACGCCGACGCCGACACCCGCATCCGGGCCGCAGATTTACGCTTATAGCTTTAACAACGACCATCTCATCAGTTTTAATGCCGGCGGGCCGTCAGCCCTGCTATCGGATGTAGCTCTAACCGGTCTGGTTACTGATGAAAACCTCAGCGGTATGGATTTTCGTCCGTCAAACGGACAGCTTTACGCGGTGGGCACGAGTGGCTTTCCCGGTACAGATAGCGTCGTAACGATCAATTTGACAACCGGAGCCGTCACATCAGTTGTGACAGGAACTACCTATACAACCCCGGATGGTCTATTCGTCGGGGTAGATTTTAATCCAGTGGCAGATCGGCTTCGTGATATTACAGACAACCGGTCTAATCTCCGGCTCCATCCCGATCTGGGGATGGTTGTAGGTATCGATACGGCCTTAGCCTATGCTGCGGGCGATCCTAATGCCGGGGCTATTCCGAATATTGTTCATGTTGCATACAGCAACAATACGCCGGGAGCGACGCAGACAACGCTCTATGGAATTGATTCTACCCTGAACACTCTTGTCAGGATCGGGAGTATAAATGGCACCCCTGATCCTCCTGACACCGGCAAAGTGTTCACTGTCGGACTATTGGGTATAAATCCGACTAATTTCGGCGGCTTTGATATTCAACAGGGTACAGATGTCGCATACGCCTCGTTAAATTTAAGCAGTATACCGAACCTCTGCAAGATCAACCTCACAACCGGCGCCGCAACTGTCGTCGGACCGATCGGACCCTCCGGAACTATTGTTGACGGCCTCTCTCTACAATTTAAGCCCAATGGGGTTTCGGTATCCGGCAGGGTTTTTACACCGGATGGCCGAGGTTTAAGTAATTCTAAGGTGACGATTAGAAGTTCGCAGGGAGTCACTCGATCTGTAACAACCAGTTCATTCGGTTTTTACTCATTTGATAATGTGGCGTTAGGAAATGGCTATTTGCTAAAGGTTGCGTCAAAGCAATATCTCTTTTCGTCACAAACAATACAGGTCGGCGATACGCTAACGAATATCGATTTTACCGGTGCGGACTAGAAAGTCTCTAAAACTCAGCGAACTCCGCGTCCGACTCTGCGGCCTCTGCATTAAAATTTTGTTAAACGCTGAGAACGGAGAGATTTAAGCAGAGGTCGCTGAGTTTCCCAATACCCGTTCTTTACGAAAAACACGTCGAGTTCATCACTTTTTCGACTTTTCAGACAATTTCTTTTTCGAGCAATATCTATTTTCGCAGCTTTCGCAGGGACTATCGACAATCAGTATAGATGTCAGCGGACCACTCTTCAGAGAAATGTCTGGAAATTGCGGTTGCGAAGGTTATCCTATTAGTTACCCTCCCCTTCCACCCGCGCCTTTTATGAACGATTCCGAGACAATTCGCCGCAATCTAAAGCCTGCCCTTGTGTTTTTGAGCGGCGACCTGATCGCTGTGCCTATCCCGCTTGAGCGCGAAGAGGTAATCCTTGGACGGGCGCTAGAGGCGGATGTGCGTGTTAATGACACCCAGGTCTCGCGCCAGCATGCTCGGATCATCTCGATCCCAACGGAATCGAGAGTCGCGATGCAGTATGTTTTGAACGACCTCGATTCGCGGAACGGGACGTTTCTCAATGGCCGCCGCATCCGCAAAGAAACGCTTGAGAACGGCGATAAGATAACGGTCGGCGAGACGATCTTGCGCTTTGACCTGTTGGACGAGATCGACCGCGAATATCAGCGTCAGATCCACCGCCTCATTTCACACGATGACTTGACGGGACCGCTTTCGAGCCGTTCATTTTTTTCAGAGCTTCGCCGCGAGGCGGGTCGTGCGACCGCGGAAAACCGCCTTTTTGCGTACTGATGATGGACGGCGACAACTTTAAGGGCGTAAATGACAGGTTCGGGCATCTGAAGGGCAACAAGACGATCGAGGAGATAGGTTTTTCGATAACGACCAGTCTCCGCAGCGGAGACGTGGCCGCGTGATTCGGCGGTGATGAATTTGCCGCGTTTTTGCTCGACGCCAATCTCGCTCAGGGCATCGTCGCAGCCGAGCGCATTCGCACAGGTATCGAAGGGTACAGGTTCAGTGTCGTCCACCAGGGCCGCACCGACGAAAATCATCAGATTACGGTTAGTATCGGGGTCTCATGCTTTCCGGATGATTCGAAGGACCCGATCGAGCTTGTTGAAATGGCCGATTCCGCCCTATACCGGGCTAAACGCGAGGGCCGGAACCGCATCGCCGCCTATCGCGACATTACGCTCGAAGACCTCGACTACTCCGACCTGCCGCCCGTAACCCCTAATATCTGGATCAATGCTAGGTTTGTCGGGAGTATTCTTGCTCGAAATGCAATTCACCCAACGAAATCTTCGACCATGCGAATCGCGGTAGCACATAGTAAACGGGTCAATTCCTCATGAAAGCCCCCCTTAATGTGATTGTTCAAGGGCGGCTGACTCGGCCGCAACGATGTTATATCTCACTGTATTTTTACCGCTGTTCTTTGCGGCATAGACGAGATCATCTCCCCACTGAACCACATCCGTAACCGCGGCGGGGGCACTCAGGCAGGTCACCACGCCGATGCTAAAGGTTACCGACCATCCATATTTTTCCATTTCCTCCAGTAGAGTTCGCTGTACCTTGTTAATGACGATTTGAGCAACTTCGTTGCCGGTTTCGGGGAGCAAAATTGCAAATTCATCCCCGCCTATACGGGCCACAGAATCGGTTTCCCGTAAGCTACTTCTGGCTACATCGGTTACCGTCTTTAATAATTGGTCACCAACCACATGTCCGTACTTATCATTCACGGCTTTGAAATTATCAATGTCCATGTATGCAAGTGTGAGTGGGTGGTCGTATCTTCGGGCCCGGACGATTTCTCGATGGGTTAACTCATATAAAGCTCGGGCATTTAGAGCCTCAGTCACGGGATCAGTGCGCGCTAGATCTTTCTCATGTTGATATGCCCCGCGCAGTGCCGAGAGCACGAGGGCGACGACACCCAAAAACACAAATCCGCCGATCGCATTCCAATAGGATGGGAGTTGATTGTTAGACATTGGACCGGCCTTAACATCACCGATTAGCCAGACCAAGGCGATGATAAACCATGTAATGACCCGTGTACTGCTCGTCAGAAACCAGGCTACAAGCGAGACGGGTATCAAATAGAATAAGCCGAATGAGATCTCGTGAACAGTCGAGAAATCGATGATGCCCAATATCAACACGAGGACACAGTTTAAGCCAATGTGGAACGCTGTAGTTCGGTTTTCGAGGTAATCTATGACAGGCGTCATACCGATTTCTCCTTATAAGGTTTAGCAATTTCTTGTTTTCGACTTGGGCAGAGTCATTTTTGAATTTTTAGTGTCGTAGCCAGGTTTCCTCCACTCAAATCATGGTCGGTCATCGTTTCCTTCCTCAATTCTCCAAACATCGTATCCCGCTGATAGTCGGGCTTCGATGCGTTATCGCACAACTCACTCTATCATAGAGCATTTAGCAAATTTTCCTGTGTCCAAATTGAATTTGTCGGATTAGACCGCTCTCTTGTGCATGCCTCCGTGAGTAATTGACCTAAACTTTGCAACAATTTGTGGATACTTAGCGTGAGAGGCATAGGTTTTTCGTGCTAGAATGATGCATTGTCATTTTCGCTGATTCTTGGCATCTAATATAAGTAGTAATAACTGTGATAACAAAGCTCAACTTATCCACACATCCGTTTCGAAATCGGGTTTTACCGTATGTTGCAGCCGGTCTTTTGCTTATTGTGAGCCTGATCGGCGGCGTCTATTGCATTTCCAAACTCAGCGAAAATAGACAACAAAATGACTTGCTGGCGGCCTCTGTAGCTCAACAGCAGGCCGAGATAGCACGGTTAAAAGGTGAGGGCGAAAAGGTGCAGCAGCTTTTGACCCCGGAGCAAAAAGCCCTTTTGACCGCCTCCCACAAGCTGGTCGCGAATAAGACATTCGGCTGGTCGCGGCTTTTTGCGGATCTTGAATCGGTTTTGCCCGGCAGCGTCAGTGCTTCGCGTATCGCGGTTGACAATATTTATCAGGACGGCGACCGCATCAAAGCCGAATTGGAACTGGGCGTCATCAGCCGTGACTATCCGGCGGTGATGGCAATGATCGCAAATATGAATAATTCAGGCTTTTTCCGGGCTGAGCTTCGCGGTCAGGATCTGCAAAAAAATGAGCGGATCACCTACACGGAATATACGTTCCGGCTGATATATACACCGGGTTATGGTTATGCGACGTCACCTGCGACCGACATCGCCCAAAACGAACAGGGAGGCGAACAATAATGGCTGAACTTGAGCCCCAACCAAATCCAGTACCTGAAGTCCTCGAAACCGTCGAGATGGTATATGTAACTCCGCCGCCGAATCGACCGCGAAAGGTTTCGTCGAGTATGTGGGGCACACTCGAGATTGCCGCCGTGTCGGCATCGGCACTGATAATGGTCGCGGTAGTGATGGTATATTTCTTTTGGGTTGTTCCGTCGAACCGCGAATTGGCACTAAACAAATCAGAGGCCGACCGCCTCGAAGCGGAACTGATCTCAGCCAAGTCAAAATACGGTGAGATCACCAGCACAGAGACGCAGGTTGGTAAACTAGCCGCAAGTGTGGATGATTTTGAAATGCGATTTTTACCGCTGACCTCGAACGGCCAGAGTGCCCTTTACCAAAGGCTAAACGGCCTCATCGCGGCATATGGCCTTGTCAATACGACCGGACCGGATTACTCACCGCTTGAGACGGTCGATGTGAGTTCCGGCCAGCAGACCGATGAGGAAAAAGGCCGTGCAAAATACCGCAGCCTTTATCCGGGCGTATATGTATCAACAACCCTCGAAGGTTCGTATCAGAATCTTCGCCGTTTTATCCGTGAGATCGAGACGGGACGAGATTTTATAGTCGTAAGTGCGGTCGAACTCGCCCCAACGGACACAGAAAAACAGAAGGAGCAGACAAACCCGAATTCGGCGCCCAATACGGTGGCCGTTAATCCGGCAAATCCTAACTCTGGCAGGTCAAACCAGAAAGGATTTCCGCCTGGATTTAGTGCTCCGGGAACAGTTAATCAAACCCAGCAACGACAGCGTGTGCCGGGTAAGATGCACGGCGAAACCGTCAGTCTGCATATCGAATTAGCGGCGTATTTTCGCCGACCAAACTTTGTACCGGCTTCGTCCGGACAGTAGGTTTATTGGATCAATGACCATATTCGAAGGCAAAACCCAAACCGAGAAAAACAAGCTTATCGCCGCGGCGGTGCTTGGGGTTGTCGCACTTGCCGCTCTCTATATGGCGTTTGGCCGCAACCTTTTTGGCGGCACAACTACGTCGGTCACCGTAAAAACATCACCGACGCCGAGACCCGTTGTTTCGCCGGGAACGGTCCAAAATGACACCGCCCTGCCTACATTTGACGAACAGAATTTTGTTTACCAGACGACACCCGTCTTTTATCAGCCAGGCAATTCGTCTGCACCGGATCCGGGACGAAACATTTTTGCTTTCTACGAGCCGCCACCGCCGACACCCAATGTCCCGACACCGGAGCCGCTGGTTATAGTAAAGCCTCCGTCACCGACACCGACGCCTATTTTCTTAGCGACATTTATAAATCCGCAGAGTGTTTTTGCGGGGTCACGCAGCTTTCGGCTTGAGATCGGCGGCGACCGGTTTACGCCTGACGCCCGCATCTATTTTAACCAAACTGAGATGCCGACAACTTTCATCAATGGACAAAAAGTCGTCGCGGATATCCCGGCGAATATGATCGCACAGGAAGGCCCCAGACAGATCATTGTCCAAACGCCGAACGGGCGCGCATATTCGAGTCAGCTTATATTCACCGTTCAGGTGCCTCCGCGACCCGGATTTGAATACATTGGCATGATCGGCCGGAAACGGTATAACAACGACACGGCTTACTTTCTCGAAAAAGGCAAAACCCAGCCGTTTGGTGCACGCCTCAATGATATTGTCAGCGGACGCTTTCGCTTGGTAGATATTTCCCCGACCGAAGTGATATTTGAGGATGTTGGTCTCGGATTCAGACATCAGATCGCCATCTCTCAAGGAACCTCTACTGGCAATAGCGGACAGCCCCAGCGCGGACAGCCCGATGGCGGTTTTGTACCATATAACCCGAACAACATTCCGCAAGGCGAGGTTCCCGGATTTCCGGGCCAACATTTTGTAACACCCTCTCAGATACAGCCTCAGACTCCGCAGCAAAAGAAAAAGCCTGAGGAAAAGAAAACCGATGACGTTGATGACGATGGCGACGGCGACCCACAGTAGAAATAGCGAAAGCGGCATGACGCTGCTCGCCGTGATGGCGATAATGGCCGTCTTTGCCGTCGCGCTTCTGGCGGTCGCTCCGTCCATTCAGCAGGAAATTCAACGCGAAAAGGAACTCGAAGCGATTTATCGTGGCGAAGAAGTCGCTGAAGCTATACGCCAGTACGTCCAATTTTACCAGGGTGCGAAACTACCAACATCGATGGACGATTTGCTTGAGGGGCTTCCGCAAGGCACAAAAAAAATTCAGATCTTGCGGGCCTCGGCGACTATTGACCCGCTTAGTGAAGACGGTAGGTGGCGTTTGATCAAGGCCGACTCTCCGAGCTTGGGCGCCTTTGCCAAGCTGTTACAAAGCTACAACGGCGGCATTTTGCCCCCTAACGCCAGCCCGACTCTTGACCGCTACGTGATACTCCTTGTCAGATCGTTGAATTTAAGTCCTGACATCGACACGCATATTCCGGACGACGAATTTGAAGTTTTTACCGAAAACACACGATTCATCGGCGTGGCAAGCCAAAGCCGAAGCAAATCGGTTATCGCCTACTACGGTATCGAAATTCAGTCGAAATGGATATTTACGCCTTTGTTTCGCGGTACCGGCGGCGGCTCGGTGGTTCCAGGTACCAGTACGCCGCCAAGACCGTAGTCGTCGGGTGGATTCGGCTACTTTGTAGTATCAAGTGGACTAGGCTCGGTTACGGCTCAGCTTGACCAAGGATACGGAATGTATTCAATGGCGGTGGTGCCATCGCCAACTAATGCGGTAGTGCCCACGTCAGTAGTCCCGTCAGTAGTCCTGCAGTACGGCACATTGGCTCCGGTAACAGCAACCTTTACGTGTCCCAATACGAATCTGGCGACTGATTTCGCGATCCGGGCGGCAAGCCTATATCACGCCATCAACATTCGCGTGGAGTGTGGTGTAGCAGGCTGCGCACGCCCAACCAGAGTTACCTTCAATTTTAGACACACCGGTCATTGGCAACGGGCTAATCTCTCTTTCGCATCAGCTAATCGCCGCCAAACTTAAGGCGCCGCGTGGAACGATTATCCCGGTGAGCGTCGCAAACGATACGGCGGCTGCCGACGCGATGATCGGCGGTAAAGTCGTTCCTGCAATCGGCAGTGGATTCTTATCTACTGACTCCACCAGTTCACTGATTGCTATTTTGGATCAATTTAATAACGGGAACACGCCGGGCGGACCGCGTCACTGCAATTAGTTAGTCTTGGTCATCAAGAAACTGTGGGTAAATGGAGCATTATCCATTTACCCTTTTTTACTTGAATAAAAACCATTCGAATCAAAACCTTGCTTACTGATAATCAAATACGATATTACAAAATGCCTTGATGCCTACGTCGAGGCGGCTGTCATCGATATAGAAATCGGGCGTGTGATGAGCAGCGGTCGTTTTTACGTCCTTTCCCTTGGGCATACCGCCGACAAAAAAGAAAAACGCCGGTGCTTTTGCGCCGTAAAATGCAAAATCCTCCGCACCGGTGGTCCAATCCGCGTCGATCACATTGCCTTTTCCGGCGGCCTTTTCAAGCGACGGCAGCATCTTTTTGACCAGATCGGGCGTGTTATACGTGACCGGCGTTCTTTTATCGATGCTGACCTCGGCGGTGGCGCCCATACTTTCGGCGATCTTGGTCGCAGTCAGGCGGATCTTTTCGTGAACCTCATTCTGCATTGCCGTGTCGAGGGTTCGGATCGTCCCCGCCATTGTCAATTCTTCGGGGATAATATTCTCGCGAACGCCGCCGTTTATCTTACCTACGGTAATGACGACAGGTGCTTTGGTCAGTTCAGATTCGCGGGCGACGATCATCTGCAACCCGACATAGATCTGGGCCGCCACGGCGATCGGGTCAATGCCGAGCCACGGCTGCGAACCGTGTGTCTGTTTGCCCTTGACCTTTATGGTAAACCAATCGCTCGCCGCCATCTCGGCACCGGATTTGTACTTGATCTTTCCGATCTCAGTCTGAGCGTTGATGTGTATGCCAAAAATCGCGTCGATCTTCGGATTGTCCATCACGCCTTCCTTGATCATATCCGAGGCCCCGCCCGTCTCGCCGGCCGGAGCGCCCTCTTCGGCGGGCTGAAAGATAAAGACGACCGTTCCTTTAATCTTGTCCTTCATCCCGGCAAGCACGTTTGCGGTTCCGAGGAGCATCGCGACGTGCGAATCATGCCCGCAGGCGTGCATCACGCCGACGGTCTGGCCGTTATATTCACTGGTGACGGTCGATTTGAATGGCACATCGACCCGCTCAGTCACGGGCAGAGCGTCCATATCTGCACGCAGCCCGATCACCGGTCCGGGCTGGCCACCTTTCAGGATGCCGACCACGCCCGTCTTGGCAATACCCGTGCGGACCTCGATCCCCAGCTTTCGCAACTGCTCGGCGACAAGTTTTGAAGTATTGACTTCCCGGTTTGAAAGCTCCGGATGCTGGTGTATAAACCGCCGCCATTCGACAACCTGCGGCATTATTTTCGCCGTTGCAGTATCGATCTGGCTGCTCATGTCTATTGCAAAACCAAAATTCGCCGTAGAAAAAATCAATAAAATTGAAATGATTACTTGTTTCACTAGTCCTCGCATCCGTAATTTTGAACTGAATTGTCGAAATACTAACTCAAAAAAGGTTTGAGGGCAACAGAGAACAAGGCTTGGCGTAAATTATTGGCGTAAAACTTTTAGGCAGGTACAATATTTTTATCATGTGGCAGGATATATATATATATGCATTTGAATTATTACACACTCCTAATCTTCGCGCCGCTGCTGATCCTGACCGGGATCCTGGGTTTTATCATCCCTGCAAAAAAAGGCCTTACGAGCGGCGCCCCGGCGTATAACGTATTTCACATTATCTTTGGCTTGATAGGATTGGGAATCGTCTGCTCGCAGCATGATCCCTACATACGGGCGTTCAATATCGGGTTTGGAGCGCTGGATCTCTATCAGGCGGCCGCGAGTTACCTGCATATGTTTCCGGAAAAACACTTCCGGTGGAAACGTGCCGATGATGTGCTGCATATTGTGATCGGCGGGGCGTTGGTTTTGGTTGGCTTATTAGGAAGTTAGTTATTGGGTATAGTTCGGTATCGATTTGTATTCGAGGACTTTAAATATCTCCATATCCTTGCTCTCCGCGAGGTCATTTCTTACAAGCAAAACCAGATTTACGCCCGGGCGAAGCGGATACACCCCGACATATTTATAGTGAGCAGCATATTTTTGGATCATCGCAGCGTCCTGATCGGTTTTTTTCGCGATGATCATCTCGGACGTGCTCGCATCGACAAGTGAGCCTTGAAAATTTGCGTGTCCGTAATTGTGCAGATACCAGGTCATCGGCCAATAGTCCGGCGATACGATCTCGATTGTCGCATCTCTACCCTTGCCGCTTTTATCCGCGTAACGGTCGACTTCACGCATCAAATCGAGAAAACCACGTCGAGTGTGAGCGTAAACGTATGTCTCCTCCTCGTCGTCGTAACGGACAAAATTATGCTGGTATGATTGATAGGCGAGCAGGATAGTGCTAACGATCGTAAGCGCGATGGCGGTAACTTTCAAATTGATATTTTTCGAATCGATCATCTGGCCCAGGCCATAACCGGCAATGATGCACATCGGCAGCAAAAAGCTGAGTGCAAGCCACGGCGTCTTATACGGGATGATCGAATATGCGGCAAACAGTCCTAATGCCCACAATCCGGTAAACATCGCAACCCGGTGCTTTCCCCTCAGCAACGCAATAAATGCGCCAAGCGCCGACAGGATCATGATCGGCGATTCGACCTTCATTCCCCATTTTAGATATGCAAAAATGCCGTTTTGCGTGTGGTCCTTACTGCCGGTTTTGCTCCAGATCGTATAGGCCTCAAAGGCCTTTTTCACCCCGTCGGCGTAAGTAAAGAAAGACGAAAAGAAGAGTACGCTAATGTAAATAAAGGCTGTCGTAACCGCCGCGACTATGAGGATCATATGGGTCCTCTCGCCGAGGCCATGACGAAAATTTTGCCAGGTTATTTTAACCGGTTCCGTTAAGTCCGATTCATTCGCTTTTCTGAGATCGATAAGAAGAATTATCCAGGCGGCGACCGCGGCGACCATCAGAAAAATGACCGAGTAAAACACCATATTTTCCGCCGGTCTTGAGCCGCCGAGAAACGTGGTATAGAGCCACCCGCCGCCATCGGCAATACTGTCGCGGTTATACAGCGCGGCGGCGATCAAAGCAGCATGTACCGCGAGTACGACGCCAAACCAATGCTTTGCAAAGGAATCACTGCCCCGTATGCCCCGCCAGACCCACACGGATAAAAAAGCTATCAGCATAGTTCCAATCGTGATAAAAGCAGTTTCTTTAGTTGCGAAAAATAGAGCGACGGACGCCGAAGCCAGCAAGAGATAGACGGGCCGGCCCTCATCCCAAGAGAGCAGCTTTCGAATCACAAAGTAAACGAGGGCCGCCTCGGCAAGAAAAAAAGCAACGCGAAACGCTAACACGGCTCCCGCATTTTCGCCGCCGATAAAGGCGGCCAGATTGAGGACTGACGGCAGAAAACTAACGAACAGTAACAAAACCATCCAGCCAATCGCAAAGTATCCGGCCTTTCGTTTTTCAATAAAAAACAAGATAGATACGACGATCGCCAGGCTTAAAAACACAAAGAAAATCTCGTGAATAAAGTATCGTGAGATAAAGACCATCCCGGGCGAAAGCGCAAGGAACAGAGCCCCGGTTAATGTACCCACCCTGCCTAGATAACGCTTGAGAAAGAGGGCAAGCACGACCGTCAGCAACCCAAATATTGCCATGCTAAATCGCACCGGAATCGTCTCGAGGCCAAAGAGTTTGGCAAACACTAGCGAGATATAATACAACGTCGGGCCGTGATAATTGGCCGGATCGTATTTATATATGCCGTCCTTAAAGAGCGTGGTCAGGAAAAAGCCGTTAACGCCTTCATCATGATGCAACGGCTTGAGATCAAGCATGAAAAAGCGGAGAAAAGCCGCTATGACTGTAATAAGCGCCGAGCAGCCAAGCCAGACGTAGTCAGTTCCAGGCCCTACATTGTCAACCGCCGCCGTCCCTTGCGGTGCTGCCGCTTCATCAGCCACAATCGCAGCGTCTCTCTGAAACGCGATTGGTTTCTTCGATTTATTTTTCTTTGCCTTCATCTGCGACTTAATTTACCTTATAGACACGATACTGGCCGGCCTCAGCGACAACCGGGTATTTTTTGAAAAACTCTTCGTTTGCTTTTAGCACATTGCGCTCTTCAGGCGAAATCAGGACATATTCAATATTGTATTTCCTAAGCAAAATATCCGCCACGCCGCCGCCCTGGTAAATCTGCTTTACATCAGCCTCACGCGGGCCGTAATCAATACCGTGCGAGGAGAGATGGCCGCTATATCGCATCAGCGACCGCCGGCCGGACAGAACGACCGCCGAATTGTAGGTCGGGGCATTTAGAAACAACGATCTCGGTGCTGTCTGTCGCTCGATCATCTCCGCGACCTTTACCGCGTCAGCGTCAAACACTCCATAGTTGATCTGCGCCGACACCGTCCGCCAAACATCCAGGGCACCGGAAAATATCAAGATCACAAAACACGCTCCCGCGAGAGCTTTTAAGACCGTTCCGCGACCCCACATCCAGGCAAGTAACCACGCAATAAGCGGTATCGACCCGACAAACCAATAGATCAAAATCTTAATGTTGTCCCATTCCCACGGTGCGAGTTTTGCCACATTTGAGATGAGAAATAAAACAACGAAAGGCAGATAAAAATAACCCAAAGAGACGCCGGGACACCGGGACGTCGGGAGTTGATCGTCAGCTTTGTTCTTTTTCCCGGAGTCCCCGTGTCCCCGCGGCTCAGCGTCTCTGCGTCTCTGCGGTGAAAACAGCAGATAAATCCCGGCGATGATCGCGGGGATTACGATCCCGGTATTCTTAACCCAAAACCAAAGAAAGTTATCACCGCGTTTGTCCCAGCCAAAATGCCAGTCAAAAAATTTCGTTGTTTCGGTCGCGCTCCCGGATATCGACCAAACGAGTTCCGGCAAGGCTACGACCACGACGCCAACACCAAAGGCAAGCCACTCCCGCCACTTTGCCGGTGTAAATACAAATAAAAACCCGGTGACAACAAATAAAGAGGCGAGGCTGTGCAGATGTATCAGCGCAAGCGTTCCCGCGAGAAGGCCGACGAGAAGAGACGCGGTTAGAGCGTGACGACGCAGCGCAGGGATCGGGCTCTTTTTCTCTGCGTAGCGCCCACTTGCCATCCCCGCGTCTTCTTCGGTAATAGTGAATACCTTCCACAAATAGCCAAGCACCAGAACCGTCAGCGGCATTCCCAGCAGCAGACTTCGCTGCGTCATGAACAGCACGACCATCGGATTGCCCCAGCGAAATTGGTCATTGACCGTGTAGTCGCGCGGCAGATGCCAGAGAAAATCAGATAAGCCCTTTCCTGACACCCAAAAATCATTAAAGAACCAAATGAATCCCAGCCCGCCGCTAAATACCAGGAGTGCCGGTGCGATCCGTCCGGCGAGTTTGGAATTTGTGAGCTTTACAACAAACCGTTCAAGGATCACCATCAGGGCAAATGCCCACGCCACGTCCTGAACAACTAACGCATTCCTTACGTCGGCACCAAGCTTTACAAAACATGCGGTCAGAAAATCCGCGATGAACGGATATGAGAATTTCGCCCCCGCCCACGACGGGTTTTGCGGAGGGAAATTATTACCGTCCGTAAAACTGAATATTGCACCGAGGTGGAACGGCAGATCGCCTAGATTTTGGGAGCCGCCAGTGTAAATCGTGTCCTTTATCTCGAACATTGCCCGATCGAAAAAGAACCAGAAAACAATTAAAAAGAACGCATAATAGGCAAAACGCCAAAATTTCCTGATGGATGCCCCCTGAAGTTTACCCTTTGCTTTTGCCCAATCACTCAGAAACCTGCGGCGAATATCGCCTTTCCTGAGCAGGCTAATCGGCAGCAGCGACACACCAAGTGACGCCAAAATTGTCACCGGTGTAAATCCGATCACGCATGCGGCAACAAACGTCACGAGACCAAAAATGGCCGAGCCTGCTATTGTCCCGGCCGACAGTCGCCACAAAAACGATTCTTCCTCGGCGACTAAATAGGTCAGCGACATTCCGGCGGCGGCTATGAACGTCAAAAGTATTAGTGAGATCAACATTATCGGCGAACGAAAACTCCTAGATAACTTACTTTACTTTTGCTGAAAAACACAATTTGAACTGCAATTTATCTTTTAGCCTTGCCCTCTCCAACTTCTTGTAATACTCTTTCCGCCATAGTCGTGTCCCGTCGGCTGTAACGATATGAAAAAGAAAATTGGTCTCGCCTTGCTCTTTGTTGCCATCATCGGAATCGCGGCCTTCATGTGGACATTTACTGCGGATAAGGTGGAATTTACGCCGCTCGCCGCCAGCTCGCTTCCAACGGCGTTGCCGCCAGAAGGCACGACCATAAGCGCCCTGCCGACCGGCTCGATGGAGAGCAAAGCGATATTCGCCTTTCGCGGCGGTAGTTTTCGCGAGAAACGTGAATTCATAATGACCGCATTTCTCGTCCGGCATCCCAAGGGTGATCTGCTTTTCGACACAGGTTTTGGCCGTAATATCGACGAACACGCAAAAATGATGCCCTTGCTGATGAGGCAAATTGCGGCTTATACGGGTACCCGATCTGTTGGCGATCAACTGGCTTCTGCGGGTTACCCAATGGAGAAACTCGCGGGTGTCGTACTGACCCACGCTCATTGGGATCATGTCAGCGGCCTCGACAGCCTTCCGTCGGGCGTACCGGTTTGGGTCGATGCCGCCGAGAAAAATTTTATCTCGACCCGTACGCGGATGACGGCACTCATCAACAGCTTTGACCATGTAAATTATAAGGAATACGGCTTTGCAGACGGTTCATATCTTGGATTCCCGGCGAGTTTTGATGTCTGGGGAGACGGATCAGTAGTCCTTGTCCCGGCACCCGGACACACGCCCGGTTCGATAATAGCGTTCATCACACTGCCGACGGGTAACCGTTACGCTTTACTTGGCGATCTCGTCTGGCAGAGCGAAGGCATCGAAATTCCCGCCGAACGCCCGTGGCT
>JBDSCV010000252.1:0-5414 GCA_039920905.1 Pyrinomonadaceae bacterium | reverse complement strand
TGAAATCGTTCACATCAAATAAACGAAAAAGCGGGAAAATCTCATAGCAACTTCCCCGCTTTTTGATTATAACGAATGCAAAGTCCGGATTAGTTAACCCATTCTTCTTCGTAGTTTAACTGCCAATGCCTCGTAACCCATTTTTGCGCGGCGGTCATGGCTGTATTTTTCCATTTTTTCAAATTATCCAAAACGGAAAGAGCGGCCATAGGTTTGCTCGGATCGCGTTCGACCCTGATAACCTGAGTCAAAACTTCGATGATCGTCTTATTTTCTTCCATAATTCGAAGACGAACTTCGCTGCCGACCGGCGGCAAAGTTTCGAGATTAACAAGCGCGCTGGCTTCGCCAACGTTCTCCGTCATTCCTTCAACATTTACCGTTTCCCCGCTCACAGAATCGACCCAACTTGCCCTGACGGGCATGCTCGCAATAATGCGATGATGCAATGGCGTTTTGTATGATGATGTAGCGTATTCTACTTCTGCCATTATTTCCCCTTATTCTTACTTATTCTATGCCGTTACCCACCGGTTGCTTGCCGATGTGTAAAATGCGTCATAACAGTAGTTCACGTTTACAAAAAAGTCAAGTATCCCCTAACCCTGCAAATCATTGTGCTTCAATCATTTCGCAATCTCTGTGCGCTGTCGCACATTAAGTAAATAAAATGATGGAAGACCCGTTTTAATCCTTAGTGAATTATTCACGCAGAATTTCATTCGAATTCACGCCAAATTAACCTGTTTCAAATATCCTTAAATCTTTCATTGAAGTAGTGAAAAATCAAGGATCGCGGAACCTAAATTGCAATAAATCGAGTGTATTTTTGTTGCCTGTTATGATTCACCGCCCTCGCGGGTCACGGTTGGAATGGCATGCAGGTCAAAAGGATAAATAAAATAACAAGTTATGGCGTAAAACGCCGATGGTTCCGCTTGCGTTTAGACAAAAATAGAAATATCTTTGTTAGCAATAAATCCGAAAAGTAAAAGATAAATCCAAAAAACCGAAAATTGCGCCCATTTTCGCGCAATCGAGAGGTTAAAATCTTTAGTAAATTCTATAAACATGAGGTCAAAAAATATGACTAAAATATTTTCGATGAAGTTAGTGGTGTTAACCGCTATGTGTCTATTTTTAATCGCCGGCAAGGCCCTTGCCCAAGCCAGCGGAAGCATTACCGGCGTTGTCGCCGATTCCACGGGTGCGATCGTTCCAAATGCGACCGTTAAGCTGTTCAATGCGAATATCGGCGTAGATAAAACGATTACCGCCAACGACGACGGGATCTATACTTTCTCGCTGCTCCAGCCCGGTAAATATACAGTCACCGCTAATAGCGGCAGTTTTGCGGCCCAGTCCTTTGAGGTTGAGGTTCAGGTCGGACGAACGACCGCCGCGAACTTTACACTCGGCGCAAGCGGTGTTTCGGCGGTTGTCGAGGTCACCGCAGAAGGGGTTCAAACGACTCAAAGCAACTCGGACGCGGTTTTGAATCAAACGGCGATCAACAATCTCCCTATTAACGGCCGCCGTTTTCAGGATTTTGTCACGCTGACGCCAACCGCTCAGGTTGACCCGCAACGCGGCCAGATATCGCTTTCGGGCCAACGCGGTATCAATTCAAATATCAACGTCGATGGAGTTGATTATAATCAGCCGTTCTTCGGTGGAATTCGAGGCGGTGAGCGTTCAAATCTGGCCTTTACGATACCGCAGGAATCGATCAAGGAATTCCAGGTCGTTGCGGCAGGATATACAGCAGAATTCGGTCGGTCGACCGGTGGAATTGTGAACGCCATAACAAAGTCGGGCGACAACAGTCTTCGCGGATCGCTTTTCTATCTTTATCGACCGCAGCAATTGGCCCGCGGCAATGAATTTTCAAAAGCTTTGCAAGAACAGAGGCTTACCGCCATCGGAACGGACGCAACACTTGCCCCGACGCAGCATCAGTTCGGCGGGTCGATCGGCGGCCCGATCAAGAAGGAAAAACTCTTCTACTTTGCTTCCTATGAGCAGCAGAGATTCCGTGCCCCAAGACAGATCCTCTTTAATTTTCCAACCGGCTATACGACCGCCGACGCAGCCAGAAGGCCTGTCTTCGACTTTTACAACGGTCTACAGACCTCTTACGGCTTGACTAATGATGCCTATGCATTACTGGGTCGCGTGGACTGGAACGTCAATGACTCTAACCGCATTAATGTTCGCTACAACCGTAGCAACAATAGTGCTGAAAACGCTGTGTCCAGAGGTGAAACATCGCTTGACCCGACGACAAATCAGGCCCTTTCGACCAACGGAACCGAAAAGAACCGGAACAATATTGTAGTTGCACAGCTCAATACTAATTTTAGTTCTAACATGATAAACGAAGCCCGGTTCCAGTTTGCCAGAGAGGACCGCCCGAGAATTTCTAATTCGGCGATTCCACAAGTGCAAACCTCGTTCGCCACGCTCGGCGCGACGGCGTTCTTGCCAACGACGCAGTATGACACCCGCTATCAGGTAACCGACGCACTTACCTACATAAGGGGGAATCATGTACTTAAGTTCGGTGGTGAGTATAGCCGTATATTTGCAAGTCAGGTTTTTGGTTTTAACCAGTTCGGCCAATACACCATGAACATTGGCAGCACTGCTACAAACACTGACGACATCCTAACGAGGCTCGCAAATGTGCCGACCACCATATCGGCAACGCAAACCGTTTTAGGTCGGTTTGACGACACCCGAGCCCGTTATAATAGGCAAATTGGTAATCTACAAGCTTCCTTCAAGATCAAGGAACTTGCGTTTTTCGGCCAGGATAATTGGCGAATAAACTCGAGACTGTCCGTGAATTACGGGCTTCGGGTGGAACAGCAGTTTAATCCGGCGCCAGAAGCAAACAACACGCAGATCCTCGATACCGTCCGAAATACTGTGTTTCCGATCCGCGGAAAGGGTTTCAACGGAGCTCAGATACCCGACAGCGGATGGGAATACGGACCGCGCGTGGGTTTTGCCTATGATCCATACGGTGACGGCAAAACTGTCATCCGCGGCTATTCGGGCCTTTATTATGCACGGACGCCCGGACTTGTGTTCGCCGACAGTGTAAATAATTATCGTACGCCGCCTGGAAATGTATCTACCCAATTGCCCTTTACCGGATTCATTCAGGCGACGTTCGATACGTTTCTCGGCACGGCAGCCGGAGCTCCTTATGTGGGGATCACCGGATGTAACCTCGCGGCCGCTACAGGTACCGATGCCCGTAACCGCTGCATACCAAACAGCATTTATCGCCAGTTTGCGATACTTGGCATCAATCTGAATTCGTCGCCGTTAAACAATTTGCCGATCCTTTCGGTAGCAAATATCTCATCAGTTTCAACTGCTCTGGGGTTGAGTCGAAATTCGTTCACCAATGCGACGGTTACCGGGCACTCCGAGGATTTCAAGAATCCCGTTTCGTTCCAGTATGGTTTTGGGGTCGAGAGAGAAGTTGCGAAAAACTTCGTTGTTGGGGTCGATTTTGGCCACGTCAAGACCACCCGTCTTCAGAGAAACCGCGATCTAAATCTGCCGGCGCCTTTAACCGGTGAACAGTATCGCGCTTTGATACAGGCCGCCAATACCGCAACAAACTACAATAATTTGCTAAACAACGGGCTGATAAATTCATTCTTGACATCCGGCCGCAGCTACATTGCGATCGTGGCCCCGGCGACCACGGCTTGTTCTTCGACTGTGACTACCAACTGTCTGTCCAGTGGAGCGGTGCTACCTACACGCCAACGACCCACTCTGGCAGCCGGCCTTGTGGCTCTTGGCCCTGTGCAGGTTCGCGAATCCACGGCTAAGTCGCTGTTTAACGAGGTAACGGTTCGTGCCCGTCTGGTCCGAAGTTGGGGACAATTAAATGCGTATTATACGTTTTCCAGAAATTACTCTGATGACGATAATGAACGCGATGCGGGCGGCGTGGCTTACGCTAACCCGTACAATGTTTCAGGTGAATATGGGTTTGCCCGTATTGACCGTCGTGATCAGTTCGTGGCTAATCCTGTGTTCTTCATCCCTTACGGATTTGAGGTGTCAAGCTCGATCCGACTGCGTTCAGGAAATCCCGTTAATGCCTTCGCCACGGGAGATCTTAATGGCGACGGCGTATCCAACGACCGCCCGTTGTCAGGTCCAGGAGTTGAATTCAAAAGAAATACCTTCCGAAACCGGGGAACGGTTGATGTCGATCTTCGAATTCAAAAGGGCTTTAAGTTAGGCGAACAAAAACGCTTGATTTTCTCGACAGAATTCTTTAACGTGCTCAACCGGGCGAACATCATATTCCCGAATCCCGGCACGAATTCGACCGGGGGATTGACGAGCCAGTATTGTATTTCTGCCAACCAGGTCTGCGGACTGAACGGTTCGTTCAATCCGAACTTCTTAACGACGGTCGATCAGGTTACTACCAGTGCAAACTTTGGTAAAATCCTAGTCAATAATGTCAATCCGGGCAGCGGCGTATTCCAAATGCAGCTCGGAGCCCGTTTCCAATTCTAGTTATCGCTCCTTTCGTGGGACATGAGGCACGCTTCGCAGGGAGCGTGCCTTTTTTTGTGTGGGCGTTCGGTATACACTGTGCGACATGCGCATTTTGCATATTTCATCGGCAAAGACGTTTGGCGGCGGCGAGCGGCACCTCGTTGATCTGTGCCGCGAATTGACGACTCGTGGCCATGAGGTTTTTGTCGCTCTCCGGCCCAGCAGCGAGTGGCAGAACCGGCTCGATTTTTTGCCGCCCAGACGTTTTCTTTATGTTTCTATACGCAACTCGTTTGGGATGTTCAGCGCGAAAAAGATCGGGCGGTTTATCGAGAAAGAGAGCATTGACATTGTCCACGCCCACGTCGCCCGCGATTATCTGGCCGCAAGCGTCGCCGTCCGAAGCGCGAAAAAAGCAAAACTCGTCCTGACGCGGCATGTCGTTTTTCCGATGAAGCCCTTTCACAGATTCGCACTGAGAAATGTCGCGGCCGTCGTCGCCGTCTCACCGGCAGTTCGCGAGCAGCTCGAAAAAATATTCCCGCCAGACAAGGTCCGGGTGATACCAAACGGCATCAGCATATCGGACGGCCCGCACATGGACAGTGATTTTCGGGAACTTCACAATATTCCGAAAGACGCACCGCTCGTCGTGACGTTAGGCGAACTGAAACTGCTCAAGGGCCAGCGTGATCTTGTCCTTGCGGCAAACGAGGTTTTAAAACGCTTTCCCGATTGCCGTTTTGTCGTCGCCGGCCGCGACAATTTGCTCGATCAGCGTTTTAGACGCGAATTAAAGCGGCTCGTGCGCGTTTTGGGCCATGACGACAGGTTTGTCTGGCTCGACTGGCTCGATGATGTTTCTCCGCTGCTCG
>JBDSCV010000251.1:0-2176 GCA_039920905.1 Pyrinomonadaceae bacterium | reverse complement strand
TACAAAAAGCGGAACATCAGGCCAAAGAAGCAAAAATAGGAATCTGGGCAAAATAGATGAAACTCAAATACCAGACAGGTTTCGGAAACGAATTTGCAACTGAGGCAGTCGCGGGAGCGTTACCGGTAGGGCGGAATTCCCCTCAAAAAGCACCGCTTGGGCTGTATGCCGAGCAGTTTTCGGGGACGGCATTTACAGCGTCGCGTGGTCAGAGTAAACGAACTTGGACCTATCGTATAAGGCCGAGTGTGACGCACACGCCTTTTAGGCAAATCGACAGCAAATTATTTAGATCGACCCCCTTTGACGAGGTGACTACGCCGAACCAACTCCGCTGGGACCCGCTTCCTGTCCCAACGGAACCGACGGATTTTATTGACGGCATCGTGACCATTGCCGGTAACGGCGACAGCTTTTCGCAAGTGGGAATGGCGGTGCATATCTATGCCTGCAACAAAGGCATGGGCGACCGGTATTTTTACAACTCCGACGGAGAGATGCTGATCGTACCGGAAATGGGCCGGCTAGGGATTTTGACAGAGTTGGGTTTGCTGCAAGTCGGGCCGGGTTCGGTTGCTGTGATACCCAGAGGTTTGAAATTTAAGGTCGAGCCAGCTCCCGGTGACGACCAATGCCGAGGTTATATCTGCGAAAATTACGGCCAGCAGTTTCGCCGTCCCGACCTTGGGCCGATAGGTGCTAATGGACTCGCGAATTCGCGTGACTTTGAAACGCCGGTTGCGTGGTTCGAGGACCGCGAGGGCGAGATGGAACTCGTTGCTAAATTTGGCGGCAACCTGTGGTCGTGCGAGATCGACCATTCGCCGCTCGATGTCGTGGCGTGGCACGGAAACTACGCGCCTTACCGCTACGATCTGCGTACATTTAACACCATCGGCTCGGTCTCGTTCGACCACCCTGACCCGTCGATATTCACGGTGCTGACCTCGCCTTCGGGTGAACAGGGTGTCGCGAACTGCGATTTTGTCATTTTCCCCGACCGCTGGCTCGTTGCCGAAGATACGTTCCGCCCGCCCTGGTATCACCGCAACACGATGAGCGAATATATGGGCCTCATCTACGGTGCCTACGACGCCAAAGAAACCGGCTTCGCTCCCGGCGGAGGCTCGCTCCATAACCAAATGTCCGCTCACGGCCCGGATCAGGATGCCTTCGACAAAGCGTCGAACGCTCGTTTAGAGCCGCAAAAACTGAGCGGCACCATGGCGTTTATGTTCGAGTCACGGTACATCATCCGCCCGACAAAATTTGCCATGGAATCGTCTCAGTTGCAGAGTGAGTATTTTGAGGTTTGGCAGAGGTTAAAGAAAAACTTCACTGGTACCTAAAGGGTAACGTCTATGTATGTGATTGAAGACGGAGCTGCGACTGCTGAGAGGCAGGCGCGTGAACATTTGCGAATCGTTGCGGAAGCAGACATCGATGCGGTTGAGTCGAACGTTACAGCCGGTTACTTTAATAAGCGCTCGGCTGATGAACCGATTGAAACCCGCGGCCGCGGGCCTGAGAGCCTCAAGGCTATCATTCGCTGGCTTCACCGTGCATTTTCGGAACTTCGATTCGACGTGCACGAAGCTTTTGTAAGCGGCGAACGCATAGCAATTCGAGCCACTATGCACGGCCGGCAACACGGACCGTTTGTCGTTCATGATTCTCCCGACGGTGCCGTGACCGAAGTTTTTCCCTCATTGGGCAAGTCGCTGGCCGTCGAACATGTACACCTCTTCAAGATCATCGATGGAAAAGTCGACGAACACGACGCTGTCCGAGACGACCTCGGTATGGCGAAACAGCTGGGATGGATTCCCCCGCGACCGGCTACATCCTGCGAATGCTTTACGAGCGTAGTCGCGAACGCAGTAAGCATAAAAGAGCAAAAGGGAGTGTCGACACTAGTAGTCTCCCCAATACCGCTTCGAAATGAATTATAACTCGACAGAGCTGAAATTCATCGCAACAACGGAGAAAGGCGAAGTTTCGGCTTTGCTGATGTGGCCGGAGAGTGCGACGCACCTGCTTGTCCTCGGACACGGTGCGAGTTCGAATATGCGGACGCCGTTGTTGACGGCGATTGCGGACGCTCTTGCAGAGCAAAGTATTGCTACGTTTCGATACAATTTTCCTTATTCGGAAAAAGGCGGCGGGCGGAATGGGA
>JBDSCV010000250.1:0-4364 GCA_039920905.1 Pyrinomonadaceae bacterium | reverse complement strand
GATCTTTTGAAAACTAACGGCGTTCTGGCGATCATCACTTTTCACTCGCTTGAAGACAGGATCGTGAAACACGCTTTTCAGCGTCTCGCAGGACGATGCCAATGTCCGACGCGTATTCCACAATGCGTGTGCGGCGCCGCGAAAAGGGTTGAAATTTTGACGCGAAAACCGGTTTTGCCAAGCGAGACCGAGCAGAGAGAAAATCCACGCTCCCGAAGTGCAAAGCTGAGGGCGTGCCGCAAGTTGGAGCAGTAAAGACAATTTAAGTTGACCTTTCGGAGGACGTTATGATCAAGAGAAATCAGTCAAAGGCCGAAGTGGCGAGAGCCAGAGAGCAGAACGATTCAAAGCGTTGGCGGACATATGCGTTGATGGCCGTGTGTGGGCTTTTGCTGGTCAGCGGTTTTTTCTTTGCGGGCCGCGAGCATTTCTCCTCGATGGATTACGGGATGAAAAACTCGCGGCTGCGAAAGCAGGTCGATGAGTTGCAAGCCGAAAAGCGTCGTTTGTTGCTCGCGCGGGAAGTTTCGCTTTCGCCAAATGAGATCAAGAAGGCCGCGAAAAAGACCGGTATGATCGATACTGCGACCGCCGAGTTCAATCTCGCTCAGGCTTCTCCGGTAACCAAAGAAAAAGCTACTACACAGCCGCCGGCCGCCGAGATTAAGTCGATGATTATCAGGACAGCCGCGGTGACCCCGGTTGCGACAATGCGCGTCGCGGCGGTGTATTCACAAACAGAAAAATTGGAAAAGCCTGTTAAAAAGACGCTTTCAACTGAATAGCGGCGGCTTTCTATCCCAAATTCGTGTTGATCTAACGAAAATGAAGCGTCCGAAAAAAGCAAAGAAAATTAATCTGAAACAGGTGGCCTTTACGAGATTTATGCTTGTAGTGGCCGTTTTTGTTGTATGGATCGGCGGCATCAGTATTCGCCTTGTTCATCTACAGGTAACCCAGCATGCGTGGCTAAAAGAAAAGGCGCTTGATATGCGTCAGGATGTAAAACAGACGCGCTCTCTGCGCGGGTCGATCTTTGACCGCAACGAAAGGGCTTTGGCGATGAGCCTGCGGGTAAAGACGCTTTACGCCGATCCGTCGGAGATCGCCGACACGGATGCGGCTGCCAGGACTATTGCAAAAACGCTAAAACTCGACGTAAATCAGATCGCAAGCCTACTTCGTCAGGGGAAGGAGGGTAAGAAACGGTTTATCGCCATTGCTAAAAAGCTTGATGAGGACGTAGCTCAAAAAATAAATAAGGCTCTCGACACGCCAGATGTAAAAAAAGCCGATCTGCCTAATTTTGCAGGGCTTCATTGGCGTGACGATCAAAAACGGAGTTATCCGAACCAGTCGCTGGCCGCACAGATCATTGGTTTTAGCAATGCGGATGACGATGGAAAGGCCGGCGTCGAACAGTCGCAGGACGACATTCTGCACGGTGCGATAATTAAGAAAGTACAGGAACGCGACCGGCTCGGGCGTATTTATGATGAGACCACGCTCGAACGTGACGCCCCTAGCGACGTCGTGCTGACGATAGATACGGCTTACCAATACATGGCCGAGCAAGCGCTCGAACGGGGCGTGCGAAATGCCCAGGCGAAATCCGGTATGGCCATCGTGATGAATCCGAAAACGGGCGAAATACTTGCACTTGCCAATTATCCGACCTTCGATCCGAATACGATCACCGAGTCGGTTGCCGAAAACATTGGAAATAAGGCGATCCAGTCGGTCTATTCGCCGGGGTCGGTTTTTAAGATCGTCACCTACGGCTCGGCATTGGAGAAGCACCTTTTCAAACCCGACGACAAGATTGATGCGGGCAACGGCACGATCGAGGTCGCAAATCATATTTTTTCCGATCATCATACGGGCACCATGAGCTACTCGGAGGCGCTTGCTCACTCGAGCAATATTTGTGCGATCAAAACAGGAATGCGGGTCGGGCGTGAAGATTTTTTTGCGATGATCGGCAAAATGGGTTTTGGATCGAGGACAGGGATCGAATTACCGGCGGAAACGGGAGGCATTGTCCGTCCGGTGGAGAAGTGGAACGGCGACTCGCTGGCGTCGATGTCAATCGGCTATGAAATTGGCGTAACTGCGTTGCAAATGGTAAGTGCTTTTGCGACGATAGCTAATAACGGAATTAGGAACCAGCCGCATATTATCAAGGAAATTCGCCGGTCGGATGAACAACCCAAAACCATCACACAAGTCCAACAAACGCAGGTGGTTACGGCTGAAACTGCGCGAAATTTAAGGACGATGTTAAAGCAGGTGATCCTAACCGGAACGGGACGTAAAGCTCAGCTAAACGGCTATACGGCGGCAGGAAAAACGGGAACGGCCTGGAAATTTAACGACAAGTCAAAATCTATAGATTCGTCGAAGTATATCTCCTCATTTATCGGTATGGCACCGGCGGATAACCCGGAGGTTGTGATCGCGGTCGTGATGGATGAGCCAAAGGTCGGGGCCCGTGACGGTGGAATGGTTTCGGCACCGGTGTTTCAAGAGATTGCACAGAACATCCTGACCGAAATGAAGGTGCCAACGGACGCGCCGTTCAAGCAGGAAACTTTGGTTGCGAAAAATGTTCCCGAGGTAGTGGCCAAAGACCCGGTTGACAAGAAAACTGGCGAACTTAAACCGTCGAATGGAGCAAAATTAAAAATATCAGGGCCGCCTACGCAAAAAGAAAAATCAAAAGATCTAAAGAAAACGAACGACAAGAAATTCGCCGCAGCCGGTAAGTTGACTGCTCTATTGAATCGACGATTTAGCCTGACATGGATTGATAAAACGAAACTTGAAACTTGAAACCGTCATTGAATATATGAATGGATGCGCGACCACTCTTGACCCCGCTTTGCTCGAACGCGAAGTGGGTTCTTTTGTTATCGACTCGCGCGAGGTCACGAATGGCGATGTTTTCTTTGCCCTGTCTCAGCCCGAGTACCGCGACAATGGATTTAATGGTGATTTCGAAGATTCCACCTCGTACGTAAGCGCCGCGTTTGAGAAAGGTGCGGCCGCCTGTGTGGTTCGTACCGACAGATTTGAGGAACACAAAGCCGGTCTTGAGAAATTTCGCGATCGTTTGATATTTGTTGATGATGCGATAGCCGCGTTTCAACGGCTTGCACACGGCGTTTATTTGGAATGGAACAAACCTGTTGTCGCCATAACGGGCAGTGCAGGGAAAACGACCGCGAAAGAATTGACGGCACATGTTCTGGCATCGAGCGGGCGAAAGGTGCTTCGCAATATTAAGAACTATAACAACGGCCTCGGCCATCCGTTGACCGTTTTGAAACTCGCTGCCGACAAAAGTTACGATGTTGCCGTATTAGAGATGGGAATGTCCACACCGATGAACGAGATCGAGCGCCTCTGCCGCATCACGCCGCCGGATGTAGCGGTCGAGCTGAACGTTCTGCCCGTCCATGTCGAACACCTCGGCTCGATCGAAAACGTTGCCAAGGCAAAGGCTGAGCTTGTCGAGGGAATGAAGCCGGGCGGAACTGCCGTGCTGAATGCGGACGATCCGCTGGTATCCGCTATGAGCACTTTGGTAAAGGGTTCGGCGGTCACCTACGGGATCGAGAACGATGCCGATGTGCGGGCCGAGAATATACAGTTTGAACGGTTTGGTGAGACGAGATTTACACTTGTTTCTGGCGGTGCAAAATCCGAGGTGGTTTTTCCGCTCAATGGGAAACATAACATTCTAAATGCTTTAGCCGCTGCTGCAGTTGGGCTCAGTTTTGGAATGTCGGTCAACGAGATCGCGACCAGCCTGAGAACAGTAGCCGCTCCGCCGCAGCGTGGCGAGGTCATGCATTTCAAGCTCGGCTTTACGGTTATCAACGACTCTTATAACTCAAATCCGGCGGCGTTGATGTCGATGGTAGATACGCTGGTGGACGGTGCAGGGGCGAGACGCAAGATCGTCGTCGCGGGCGAAATGCTCGAACTCGGTCCTGACACTCTGCGAATTCACAGCGAAACCGGCGAAAGGATTGCAAATCGCGGAGTCGATATATTGATCGGTGTTCGCGGATTTGCGAGCGAGATGGTCAATGGCGCGCACCAAGCCGGGTTAAATACGGCAGAATATGCTGCTGATTCGGAAGCCGCCGCCGAACGCGTTGCGGAGATCGCAACTGCCGGCGATGTAATTCTTGTCAAAGGCTCGCGCGGTGTTCGAACCGAAAAGGTGATAGAGAAATTGTTGAAAGAATTTGAATTGGAGGAGGAAGGAGACGCGGTGACACAGGGACGCTAAGACGCGGAGAAAGGCGGAAATACGACCAGTTGGAAGAGTGTGTTTCGAGGTTAACCGCAATCTG
>JBDSCV010000249.1:0-4523 GCA_039920905.1 Pyrinomonadaceae bacterium | reverse complement strand
CCTTCGCGATGCGTTCGGACAGGAATTTACAGATTGGGAAGCAAAAGTCCCGGGATTGATACCTTTTGTAAAAATCTAGTTTTCGAGACGTTTTTTTAATGAATCGCGCCAGGCCCTTTCAACATCCGCGAGATTTGCGTTTATCACGACAGAATTATTAATACCGATATTGATCATGTCGCCGCCTACATTTCCCATCACTTCAAACGCACAATCGCCAACGGCCTCTTTCACGCGGCCGAGATTTGCGGCGGTACAACTTATGACGATCCGCGATGGCGATTCGCCAAAAAGCAGCGATTCGGTTGATAGACCGGTATTTTCAATGTTGATTTCAGCGCCGACGGCTTTACGGCCGAGCGATGAAAAGCCGCTTTCTGCGATGGCGACGGCCAAGCCGCCGTCGGAGCAGTCGTGGGCGGATGAGAGGAGCATCTCGTTAGCGAGTCTTAGCACCGTGCCCTGAACCAACTTTTCCTGTTCGAGATCAATTTGCGGTAGATTTCCATCTGCGATCATCTCGTCCGTGGTATATCCGAGAATTGTCTGAGCATATTCGCTGGCGGCGAGATCGTCTTTGGTGACACCGAGGAGAGCGATAATGTCGCCCTCTTTCTTAAATCCCTGGGTTATGATCTTTCGCGTGTCTTCGATCAGGCCGACCATGCCGATGACCGGCGTCGGCAGAATGCCGCGGCCATCGGTTTCGTTGTAAAACGAGACATTGCCGGAGACCACCGGGGTTTCAAATATATTACATGCCTCAGTTATGCCGTCAATGACCTCTGAAAAACTCCACATCACCTCGAGGCGTTCGGGCGATGCAAAGTTGAGGCAATTTGTGACCGCGATAGGTTTTGCTCCAACGCAGACGACGTTCCGAGCTGCCTCGGCAACCGCCAACTTTGCCCCTTCACGCGGATTGATGGCGGTAAACTTGCCGCTGCCGTCAAGGCACATCGCTATTGCACGCCGCGTTTCTTTGACCCGAACGACCGCAGCGTCTGCTCCCGGCGTGATGACGGTATTTGTCCTAACCATCGTGTCATATTGCTCATAAACCCAACGTTTTGAGCAGATGTTGGGCGAAGCCAGAAGCTTTTTCAGAACTTGTTCCGAGTTCCGAGTTCGAAATTCCAAGCTAAACTGGTGCTCCGCTTTCCTCAACTTGGACCTTGGACCTTGGAACTTTGAACTCGGAGCGGCCATCGGCCGGTTGTATTTCGGGGCTTCGTCGGTCAACGCGAGAACAGGCAGATCGGCTTCGAGGACGCCGTTGTGGATGATCTTTAGACGGTCGCCTTCAACGACTTTGCCGATGACGACGGCGTCGAGATCCCATTTGTTAAAAATGTCCACCACCTGCTTCTCACATCCCGCTCGGGCAACGATCAGCATTCGCTCCTGCGATTCTGAAAGCAGCATTTCATAGGCGGTCATGCCGGTCTCACGCTGCGGAACAAGCGTTAGGTCGATCTCGATGCCGTTGCCCGCACGGGCCGCCATCTCGACCGAGGACGATGTCAGACCGGCGGCGCCCATATCCTGAATACCTTCGATAGCACCGGAGCGCATCGCTTCCAGACACGCTTCGAGTAAAAGTTTTTCTAAAAACGGATCGCCAACCTGGACCGTTGGGCGTTTTTCAAGCGCTTCGTCGTCAAACTCGGCGGACGCCATCGTCGCCCCGTGAATGCCGTCGCGGCCTGTCTTTGCTCCGGCGTAAAGTATCGGATTGCCGATACCCTCGGCCTTGCCAAAAAAAATCTGATCTTTACGGACGATGCCAAGAGCGAATGCGTTAACGAGTGGATTGAGGCTGTACGATTCGTCAAAAACGACCTCGCCGCCGACAGTTGGCACGCCAAAACAGTTGCCGTAATGGCCGATGCCTTCGACGCAGCCTTTGAGTATAGAGCGGTTGCGGTTATAGGTTCGTTCCTGCTCAGTTGCGTGTTTCGCCCTGACTAACGTGCGGGCGTCTGCATCGGAATAACTGCGTCCCGCCGTCTCCGCGTCACTGCGTCTCGGCGGTGAAAGCGGCCCGAATCTGAGCGAGTTCATTGCGGCGATCGGCCTTGCACCCATGGTAAATACATCGCGCAAAATCCCGCCGACGCCGGTTGCGGCGCCCTGAAACGGCTCGATAAAACTCGGATGATTATGTGACTCGACCTTAAAAGCCACGCACCAATCGTCGCCGATATCGACGACGCCGGCGTTTTCGCCGGGCGGTACGATTACACGCGGGCCGTTCACCGGCAGACGCTTGAGATGCACACGCGAAGATTTATACGAACAATGCTCCGACCACATCACGCTAAATACGCCGAGCTCAGTTATATTGGGTTCGCGGCCCATTAACTCTCTTATCTTTTCGTATTCGTCGGGTGTGAGGCCGTGCTGGGCGACTATTTGGGGTGTGATACTGGTCATGCGTAAAAGACCGAAAAATTCTTCTTGAAATAAACAAAAGAGGTTATTCGTTTCGGAAATGTTTATCAAATCCAAGTGCGTAAACTCTCTGCTAATTGTTTAGATAAATGTTATTGCTTGTAGATCACACCGTTTTTCATGACGAAAACGGTCGACTCCATTTTGTGAATGTCACGGAGCGGGTCGCCGGGGACGGCGGTGATGTCGGCCCATTTTCCGGTTTCGAGCGAGCCGACCTTCTTTTCCCAGCCTAGCAATGTTGCGGAACCCATGGTTCCGGCGACGATAGATTCCATTGGCGTCAGACCGCCCCATTCGACCATCAAAGTGAACTCGTGGCCGTTGGTGCCGTGCGGAATTACCGACGAATCGGTACCGAGGGCGATCTTGACCCCGTTTTTTACGGCGAGCTTGATGCCGTTTCGCATTGCCGCAGCGGCGGCAAGTGCCTTTTCGGCGATCAACCCTTTAACCACACCGCTCTTCGCCAATCTTTCTACTTGCTCGCCGGCCATTAGCGTGGGAACGAGGTAGGTGCCTTTTTCTACCATCATCCTCGCACCCTCTTCATCCAGAAATGAGCCGTGTTCGATCGAGGAAACTCCGGCGCGAACGGCAATCTTGATCCCCTCGTTGCCGTGGGCGTGGGCAGCGACCTTGCGGTCGAGCTTTGTCGCCTCGTCAACCAGGGCCTTCATTTCCTCGTAGGTATATTGTGTCGCGCCGACAGCATCGCCCTCGCTCAGAACGCCGCCGGTGGCACATGTTTTTATCACATCGGCGCCATATTTGACCTGATAGCGGACGGCGGCTCTGCTCTCTTCCGGCCCGTTTGCGATGCCTTCCTTAAATCCGCCGTCGCGCAGGCCGGGTTTGTAGCCGTTCTCATCACAATGTCCGCCAGTGATACCGATCGCATGGCCGGCTGCCTGCATCCGGGGCCCCGGAACCCAGCCTTCGTTTATCGCTTTGCGAAGCGCCATATCGTCAAAATTTGGAGCGCCCACATTTCGGATGGTGGTAAAACCAGCGAGCAGAATATTATTCGCGTTACGCGTCCCGAGTATTGCTCCGAACGAATCGAAATCCTTAACCGAGGCATTCGCAGCCGCTGGATCACCAAGAATGCGCCCGACAACGTGAGTATGCGAGTCAATAAAGCCAGGCATCAGCGTCGCGTCGCCAAGGTCGATGACCTTTGCTCCCGCCGGGATCTGGACCTGGCCAATTGTCCCAACCGCAGTGATCAAATTGTCGGTGACAACGACCACGGCGTTTTGTATGGCGGGCTTACCGGTCCCGTCGATCAGGCGGGCTGCTTCGATAACCACATTTCCTTTTCCCACGGGCGAATCAGGGGTAATAGAAGTGTTTTGAGCGAGTGCGGACGTAACCGCAATAAACGAAAGTAGCAGTAAGAAGGCAAATTTGTATCTAAGCATTTGAAGAATCTCCATAACGCAGACGGTGTAAAAAGTTAGTCACTTAGTTCTAAATACGTTAAAGGTTTTGTGCGAATTTTAGTTCCGCCAAAATCTCATTGCCATACTTTTTTTGGAGCGTCGACATGATCGTTTCGTTGTAACCGCGAACGTACTCGACGTATCCGGACGGGACAAGACACCCGGTTTCAGATACGGTGACTAAGTATTTTTGTTTAAGCCGCGCGATCTGCGTCGGTGGTATTTCGGGGGTCAAACCGTAGCGTATGACCTTGTAGGTGCGAAGCTCAATATCCCGTCGTGCGTCTGTAACACCTTTCTCGAAAGAGTAGATCGTCATGTTTGTCGGCAAATCGACGATTTGGCGATCGGAGACTACAACGGGTTTGAGAACCTTGTCGATCTCGGCGATTACCGATTCGTAACGTATCTTTCCCTTTCTCACATAGGCTGTTTCACCTGTGGATGTAAAAAGTACCGTCAGCGGCAGATTGCCGTTCCAGTCTTTTGCGACCATCGTGATCGCGGCGCTTTCGTCGGCAGTTTTGAGCAGATAAGCGGGCATCTCGGCATTCATTTCGTTGAGAAATTTTGGGACAAAGGTCTTTATGTCCGCCAGGTCGTCGAGTGAAACGGTAATGAAAT
>JBDSCV010000248.1:0-5211 GCA_039920905.1 Pyrinomonadaceae bacterium | reverse complement strand
TCAAGTGCCGATCTAAGCTCCGGCGTCAGTGCAGTCCAGCTCTGCTTCGCGATCTCAGCGAAACCAAACCGCCGCCAGCGTTTATCCTCTTCGAGTACCGAACCGCCAAATATCTCTGCCGTCTCACCACGTGCGAGACGCCGCATCAGTTCCATCTGCCATAACCTGTCTCTCGCCGTCACATATCCCTGAGCGAAGTAGAGATCGGCGTCATTCTTGGCTTCGATATATGGAATTCCCCGGCCATCGCGGCGAACGCTCACCTCGTCTTTTAAGCCGGTGAGTATGGTCTTTTGCGGGAATGACGTTATCGCAAACAGGAGTGCGGCAAGCGAAACAAAAAGTGCTTTTTTCATATTGAGATAAATATTCCGACGTCGGATCGTTCTTTGCGTTGATCTGTTCACTAAGTTAAACTTTTCGCTGTCGTAATTCAAATTTTGTGGAGATTTCCCGATGAATAGTTTAAAACTCGCGGTGACGTTATCGGCCCTAGCTATGTTTATCGCCGCCTGCAGCCAAACGGCTGTCCCTCCGGTCGCCAATAATGCTGCTGCAAAAACAAATCAGACTGTGGCCGCAACCGCCACGCCTGCTGCCGTTGACGAAGCGGCCATGGCGAAAGAACTTTATGCCACAAACTGTATGATCTGTCACAAAGACAATGGCAAAGGAGGTAAGGTCACGATCGAAGGAAAGACGATCAAAGCGGACGATCTAACCTCTGACAAAATGAAACATAAAAGCGACGACAAGCTGAACGGCTATATTAGTGAAGGATTTCCCGACGATGGAATGCCCGCATTTAAAGAGATATTGACCGCCACCGAGATCAAGGCCATCGTAAAACATGTCCGCGGCCTGCAGGGAGCATAAGTTACAGACGGCCTGAGACTTTTGCGTTTGCAAATCAAACTCTCGGCAACTAAACTTTCAAATTAAGCAGATTGCTTTTCTTAAATTGTGCATTTTGCATTCTCAATTTTGCATTGCTTTCGCACCCGTAGCTCAGCTGGATAGAGTATCTGACTTCGAATCAGAGGGTCGCAAGTTCGAATCTTGCCGGGTGTACCATTTCGTTTCGCTCAAATTTGAAATTTCAAATCTCAGATATCCGGCATCCAAAACGGGCGAATCCCACCATTCGTAGCCTTAACCATTTGTTTCTTAAGACCCAGAGCCTCCAACTCATTTTCCGTTGTTACGCCAAGGTAAGTGAAATGAGGTTCATCCGATGGGATGGTCTGATACCAACCATGTCGAGCAAGTATTTCTCGAACCTTTGGCTTTTCGAACTCGAGGATGTCTAACGCGAGCATCAGGTTATGCTGTGACATTCCCGGCGGTGCTACTGAATAAATTATCGATTTGTTCCACCAAGTTGAAAAATATATCTTCTTTTGTTCGAGTCTAAGTATTTCCGGCACCTGCAAAGTTACGTCAAGCTTCTTGATCCGGTCGCGCTCCGATTTGATGTGGTCGCGTTCTTTTATCGACAACCCTTTCGCGTCGGTCCAATGCGCAAATCCACTATTTAGGTTACCGTTCCAGTTTCCTACGGTTTGCTTAAAGCTTCGGCGAGATGGATTCGTGCTCCTAGGTGATAATGGCAATTTATTAGCTTTTATCTCTTTAATCGCACTAAGTAAATCTGACATAGCTGGTGCCTGAAGTTCTATTTTCTTTCCCCCGACGAGTTGTGATGATATTCTTACGGAATTTTGAAATACCGTAACTTCAGATTCATCCTCAAATCCGACCTTCCTATTCACAACCGCCCCACCTCTGGCAACATAAACCGCACCATATTCTCTCAATATCAGTTTTCCTACATCGTCGGTCGGCTGCTCAAAATCCTTTGGCAGGTTTTTGAAAAACCCATTTTTCACATTAGACTCAGTTGTCTCCGCATTTTCCATGTTTACATTTTGTTCGGCCTTTAAGCGGGCCGACCAGCATCCGGCACCAATAATAAAGACCGTGATTATCGTGAGTAATTTTTTAGTTTTCATAATTCACGGATCCCTTTGTCGGAAAGTCACGAACAACCGCAATCGCCGAATCGATGTGTCCCTTCATATATTCGTCAACCTCAATGAATGGTATCTCCGCGCGGATCGCTTCGTAAAGGCCTCTCGTTCCTACCCCAAGCTTAGTTTTCGCCCCAAGCACTTTTTTACGGAAATCCACACCTTGAGCCGCACAAAATGCCTCAAGCGAAAGGATCGATTCAAGATTCTCAGCCACACTGCGCAATTTCAAAGCCGCCGTCGCTCCCATCGAAACATGATCTTCGACATTTGCCGAACTTGGTATTGTATCGACACTGGCCGGATGAGCAAGGATCTTGTTCTCGGTACATAGTGCCGCAGCGGTGTATTGGACGATCATAAATCCTGAGTTGAGGCCGCCGTGCTCGGTCAAAAATGCAGGCAGAATGTGAGCATTTGACGCCTCATCCGTTAGACGCATCATTCGGCGTTCCGAGATGTTCCCAAGTTCGGTGAGTGCGATGGTTAGGTAATCAAAAGCAAGTGCAAGTGGTTCACCGTGAAAATTGCCGCCGCTTATTACTTCAATTGACGTGGAGACAGGGAGACTCCGGGACGCCGGGGTTGGAATCGCGGCGTCTCTGCGTCCCGACGTCTCCGCGTCGCTAATAAAAATTAAAGGGTTATCCGTGACCGAATTCAACTCTAGTTTTAGCAGCCATTCGGCATAGATCACCGCATCGCGGCAGGCTCCGTGAACCTGCGGCATACATCTAAGCGTGTATGCATCCTGCACATTTGCCGGGTCAAAATCGCGGATAAATCCGCTCTCAGCAAGTATTTCCCGCAGATTCTGTGCACATTCCATCTGACGCGGATGCGGACGAAGGGCGTGAATCCTTTCATCAAATGCCGAAACCGTGCCGTGCAGGGCCTCGAGGCTCAGACAGCCTGTAATGTCGGCCATCTCGGCCAGATGCTTCGCCTTATAGGTCTCAAGCAGCCCAACGGCGGTCATTACGGTGGTGCCGTTAGTCAATGCGATCCCCTCCTTAGCGGCAAGAGTGACCGGCGAAAGACCGGCGCGTTTTAGAGCATCCGCTCCATTTAGCAGTTCGCCGTTGTATTCGGCTTCACCTTCTCCGATCAAAACACATGCGAAGTGCGCTAACGGAGCAAGATCGCCGCTGGCTCCGAGACTGCCTTTTTCAGGGATGACGGGATGAACGCCGCGATTGAGACATTCGAGGATGAGCTCAAGCGTTTCACATCGGATCCCTGAAAACCCGCGTGCAAGCGTATTTGCACGGATCAGCATGATCGCACGCACGGTCGGAATATCGAACGGTTTTCCGACGCCAACGGCATGGCTCAAAACAACATTTCGCTGAAGTGTTTTGGCCTCTTCGGGGCTGATGATCTTGTCTTTAAATGCCCCAAATCCCGTCGTGATCCCATAAGCGATCTCACCACGATCGAGCAAGGTCTGAACGGCTGCGGCCGAACGGTCAACGTTCGCTTTTGCGTCTTGGGATAAAGCAACGCGCGGCTCGTCCGGCTTGCCGCAGGCGACGGCAATGACTAGTTCGAATGTAAGGCTTTCGCCGTCGATAATTATTTCGGAAATCATAACCAATCTGAGATTAACACAAAATGATTGAGCGATTTACGAAACGGATTTTCCTTTTGAAATAGTGGTGCGGATCAAATTGCCGCCAAATTCATTCGACAATTGTCGATAGTCAGAGCATTCAACGATTACAAAATCAGCTTTCTTGCCTATCTCGATCGAACCGACCCGGCTGCCTAATCCTACTGCGAAGGCGGCGTTTATTGTCGCTGCATTTAAGGCCTCGGATGGAAGAAGTTTTTGGTAGCGGCACGAAATGGCCATTGCCATCGGTTGTGACGGGCACGGGGCAGAACCGGGATTGTAGTCGGTCGAGAGGGCAACGGCGCAGCCTGCATCGATCAGTTTCCGGGCGTCGGCAAAATGCGCGCTGCCAAAGTTAAAATTGACCGTTGGCGTGAGAATTCCGACAGTGTTCGAGGCGGCGAGAAGTTTCACCTCGTCATCCGAGATCGCGTCCAGATGGTCGATCGACACAGCTCCCATTTCAATGGCTAATCGGCTGCCGCCAAGATTTGTGAACTCGTCAACATGGGCCTTTAGCTTAAATCCTAGGCTTTTAGCTGTTTCGAGGATCTTTTTCGATTGTGTCAGGTTAAAAGCTCCGTTCTCGCAGAAGACATCGCAAAAGAACGGCGTCTTCCCGTGAAAACTTGATCCGACAAACCATTTCCACGCCGCTGACAGCATCGAGTCACAGATCAGATTGACATATTTCTCAGAGTTTCCTTTGTATTCGGGCGGCACGGTGTGAGCGGCGAGAAACGTCGGCACAATATCTATCGCGTGTGTCTTATCGAGCTGCTCGATCACGGCGAGGATTTTTAATTCGGTGTCGGTGTCGAGTCCATATCCCGTCTTGATCTCGACCGTCGTCGTGCCGCAGGCCAGCATCCTATCGAGGCGGTCAAGACTTTGTTGGACGAGAGTTTCAACCGATGCCTCTCGCGTTTGCCTAACTGTCGAGATAATACCGCCGCCATTCGCCAATATCTCAAGATAATCCGCGCCTCTGATCTTTAGCTCAAATTCGTTCAAACGGTCGCCCGCGTATACAATATGCGTATGCGGATCGACAAATCCCGGACAGACCACGCTGCCATCGGCATCGATCACATTATCGGACGAAAATGAGCCAACTATATCCGACGATTTCCCGACGCCGATAAATTTACCATCGGCAACAGTAATCGCGCCGTTTTCGATCATGCCGACATCCAGCATCGCGGCACCGCGCTTCGGCTTGCCGCCGGACGCACATGTAACAAGCTGCCCGGCGTTGTGAACTATTAGATCTGCGTGCTGCATTTATTGCTTGCCTTTCGCGATCTTTTTATGAATTTCGGGTGTCGCCATCAACGAAGCCGAGCCGTACCAGAGCGTCATATCCGGCATCAATATTCCAGACTTCACGGCCGGATCGGTCTCAACTATCTTCTGAGCTTCGGCAAGTGACGTTACGTTGAAAATGTACAACCCGCGATAGCCCTTATCATTTTTTTCAAAAGGCCCGGCGACCGCAAGTTTACCTTCTTCCGCGAGCCGTCCGATGTTCGCCATGTGACCGGCTAAAATGTCGTCCCGCTCTTT